>DMPD01000199.1 GCA_003456125.1 Cyanobacteria bacterium UBA8156
TACTCCACCAAACCGATGTTGTTGGTGGCGGCCCAAAAATTTTTGTCGATACCCAGCACCCGCCGGTATTCGGCGATCGCCGCCTCCCCACGCCCCTGCAAAAAGTAGACATTGCCCAGGTCAAAAATGGCGGTGGCTTCGTTGGGACGGAGACGCAGACCCCGTTGCAGGCTTTGCACGGCCAAATCGTAACGTTGGCGGCGCAGGTAGGCCGACCCCAGGCTGAACAATACCCCGGCGTTGTCCGGCTGCAAACGGTTGGCGGTAGTCAGGGCGGCGATCGCCGGGTCAAATTCCTCCCGCCGCAGGTGAATACTGCCCAATACGGCATGGGCTTGGTAGGCTTTGGGCGCCAACTGCACCGCCAGACGGGCCCGGGGCAGCGCCATATCCAACTGCTGAAATTGGGCCAATTGCGCCGCATCACGAGCCAAGGCAATGCCCCGCTCTTCCAGGTTGGCAAAGTTGAGGTCGGGCACCAGGGGCAGGGCAGCTTGGCCGTGGACGGGCCCCACCGTGGGGTACCCCAACAAACCCATGCCCAACAAGCTTAGTCCCAAGTTTCGTCCTAAGCTTTGTCTCACGAGACTTTGGCCAAAGTTTTCTGCGAAATTTGGCCGAAAACTTTGCAGAATTTGCAGAAAATGCAAGGGGAGGGGGTAGGAGCGGTTTTTTGTCCGAAACGAAACGTCCACAGCTTGGCGGCCCGGTAACTGAGGGTATTGTACCCCACGGCTTGGAAAGTCCGATCGAGGTGCTAGCATCGCTAACGAAGGGTAAGGCGCAAGCAATGATGGAAACCACCCAGCGCGAGGGTTTGTGGGTGCCGCAGATGTGGCAGGTGGACGGGATGCGGTGTGGGGGCTGTGCGGCGGCCTTGGAACGACGGCTGGCAGCCTGTGCCGGGGTGCACTCGGTGAGCGTGAATTTTTTGCTGGGGCAGGCCCGGGTATTGGTGCCGGCCGCCGAGGCGGAAGCCTTAAGCCAAAACTGCCAAGAGGCGATCGCCGCGGCGGGGTTTACGGTGGTGCCGCCAACTCCGATTGCGGCCCCCCCACCCATCGATGACCGTCCGGCTTTGGCCATCGCCTTGGGGTTGGTGGGGTTGGCCTTGGTGGGGCACCTGGGGATGATGGGGTTGCCGGAGGTGCCGCTTTTACGGAATTTGTGGGTACATGGGGCGATCGCCACCGTGGCTTTGGCGGGGCCGGGGCGACCGATTTGGCAAGAGGGTTGGCGGGCCTTTTGGCGGGGGGTTCCCACCATGGATTCGTTGGTGGGTTTGGGGATGGTGGCCGCTTACAGCGCCAGCCTGACGGCGTTGCTGGTGCCGGCCTGGCACTGGCATTGTTTTTTTGAAGAGCCGGTGATGTTGCTGGGGTTTGTGTTGTTGGGGCGTACCTTGGAGCAACGGGCCCGCCGGCGAGCGATGGCGGCGATCGCCCATGTGGAGGCTTTGCAACCGCCTACGGCTCGGTTGGTGGTGGGAACCGAAACCGTCACGGTACCGGTAGCCACCTTGCAGCCGGGCGATCGCATCGCGGTGTGGCCGTCGGAGCGGATTCCCGCCGATGGCGAAATTGAGTCGGGGCAGGCGGAAATCAACGAAGCGCTGCTGACGGGGGAGGCCATGCCGGTGACCAAGGGGCCCGGGGAGCCGGTGGTGGGGGGCACCCTCACCCTCAACGGGGCGTTGACGATCCGGACGACACGGGTGGGGGAACAAACCACTTTGGGGCAGATTGCCGCGGGGGTGGCCCGGGCCCAAACCCACAAATTTCCGGTGCAACGGTTGGTCGATCGGGTAGCCGGGGTGTTTGCCTACGGGGTGATGGGGCTGGCATTGGCGACAGGGGTGGGCTGGACGTGGGCGGGGGCCCCTGCCCTGACGGCCTTGGAATATGCGATCGCCGTGTTGGTGGTGGCTTGCCCCTGTGCCCTGGGGTTGGCCACCCCCAGTGCCCTGGCGGTGGGAACCGGCATGGCCGCCGAGCGGGGGATTTTGGTCACGGCCGGTGAGGTGTTGGAGCGGGTGCCCACCCTCAACGGGGTGGTGTTGGACAAGACGGGCACCCTCACCGCCGGGCAGTTGGCGGTGGTAGCCGTAGCGGGCGATCGCCCCGATTGGGTGTTGGCTTTGGCGGCGACGGCGGAGCGGGAGAATCCCCATCCCATTGCCCAGGCCATTACCCAAGCGATCGGGGCCACCCCCTTGGTCAGCGAGCCGCCGGAAGTGGTGGTGGGGCAGGGGGTGCGGGCCCGCATTGGGGCCGACTGGGTGGCGGTGGGTTCCCCCCTCTGGCTAGAGAGCTTAGGGATTCAGATCGATGCCCTTTGGCACGCAACCCTGACGGATTGGGGACGGCTGGGCCATACCGGGGTATTGGTGAGCTGGCAAAACCAAGTGGTGGGGGCCCTGGCCCTGCGCGATCGCCTGCGGCCGGAGGCCAAGGCCACGGTGCAAACCCTCCAGGCACGGTATGGGCCGGTCTGGATGTTGACGGGCGATCGCCGCGAGACGGCCTTGGCCCTAGCCCAGGAATTGGGCATTCCCCCCACCCAGGTGATGGCGGAGGTATCCCCCACCGGCAAAGCCGAGGCGATCGCGGCCCTGGCAGCCCAAGGATACCGGGTCGCCTTTGTGGGGGATGGGGCCAACGACGGGCCGGCCTTGGCCACGGCCACGGTGGGCATCGCCTTGGGATCGGGCACCGATGTCGCCGCCACGGCCGCCGGCCTGGTGGTGTGGGAAGGCGGGCTGACAGGGG
>DMPD01000036.1 GCA_003456125.1 Cyanobacteria bacterium UBA8156
ATGCACCTGGACTTGACCCCGTTGCTGTTCGGCGTAACCGATTGGCCGTGGTTGGAGAGGCTGTGGGTCTCATTTTGGTTTGGCTTGGCCACACTCATCGCTGCTTTTTTGGTGGATCGGCGGATTCGGCGATCGCAGGGGGATTTTGCCTTTTGGCTCTATTTGTTTGGGCTACTGTCCTTTTGGTTTGGCATGACCCTGATGGAAGGGGGCGACGAATGGCAACGCTTCACCTACTTTCTCATCAACCTGGGGTTGGTGGTGCTGTCGGTACTGCTGCGACGGCGGGTGTTTGCCCTGTTTGGCGGGATGGGATGCCTCGGCTACTTGTCCTACCTTGCCTACCGAGTCTTTCAGGATTCGTTGCTGTTTCCGATCGCTGTTTCGTTGGTCGGGGTGGCGGTGATTGGAGCGGGCGTGCAGTACGCCGCCCATCGTCCTGCCTGGGAGCGGTTTGTGCGCGAAAAGTTGCCGCCAGCGATCCGGGATTTTTTGCCCACCGATGAATAGCCCCTGAGCTGGAGCGGGCCCCAGCCAAGGCCCTCCCCGCCCTGGGTAAGGCTTAAACTGGACATCAGCATTCACCCGTCCACGCAACCATGGTGACGACTCCCTTGGCCCGCACCATTCTCGAAAACGGCGATCGCCTCACGCGGGGGGAATTTGAGGAGCGCTATGCCGCATCCCATATCAAAAAAGCGGAACTCATTGAGGGAATGGTATACGTGGCTTCTCCCCTCCGCTTCACCGCCCACGGCAAACTCCATGGCCAGATGGTCATTTGGCTTGGGGTATATCAATCCATGGTCCCAGGACTGGAAGTGGGCATTGAACCGACCGTACGCCTGGATGACCAGAACGAGCTGCAACCCGATGCGGTGCTCTTTCGAGTGGGTGGGAACGCCCAAATCGATGCCGAGGGTTACCTGACCGGTGCCCCCGAACTCATTGTCGAAATTGCTGCGAGTACGGCTTCCTACGATCTGCACAGCAAAAAGCAAGTCTATCAACGCAACGGCGTGAAAGAGTACATTGTCTGGCGCACCTTAGACCAGCAAATCGATTGGTTTGTATGGGTAGATGGGGCCTACCAAAATCTAGCCCCCGATGGCGAGGGCATCCTGCGCAGTCGAGAGTTTCGGGGACTGTGGTTGCCTGTCCGGGGTCTGTTGAGCGGGGATATGGCTGCGGTGCTCGCTACCTTGCAAACCTAATCCCCGATCGCCAGGGGGCGGGGGCGGACTTCCTCCAGCAAAATTAGGTTGGGCGGCGGCAACTCGGTGAGTACCTGCATATTGGTGATATCCGCGCCCCGGAAGTTGGCATTATCCAGACAGGCATCCGCCAAAATCGCGCCATGGAGGCAAGCCTGGGCAAAATCCACCCCCTCGAGGTTGGCATTGGTCAAAATCCCGTCCCGGAGATTGGCTCCCCGCAACCAACTCCCCTGCCAATCGGTACCGACGGCCACTACCCGTTCTAGATCGGCCCCGGTAAAATTGGCGTTGGCGGCCCGCGCACCACTCAGATCGGCTTCCTGGAGATTCGCATCGGTCAAGTTTGCCTCCGTCAGGTTGGCTTCGTTGAGTTCCGCCCGTTGCAAATGGGCTTCTTGCAAATTGGCGTGGCTGAGGTTGGCCCCCAAGAGTTTTCCTTGGTTTAATCGTGCCCGTACCAAAACGGCCCCGTAGAGGTTGGCCCCCACCAAGTTGGCTTTGCTCAGGTCGCTGTCGCTGAAGTTAGCCCCTTCCAGACGCGCCGCCTCTAAATCGGCCCCCACCAATTCCGCCCGTTGAAACACCCCATGGCTGGCATTGGTGCGGCAGAAGGTGGCCTGCAGCAGGTAAGCCCCCCCGGCAAAAGCGCCGCTCAAATTGGCGGCGGTCAAATCGGCCCGAAACAAATCCACATCCCGGAGGGTGGCCCGGCCGAGGTTGGCCCCCTGCAACTGCGCCCCCGCCAAGTTGGCATTGCTGAGGTTGGCCCAGCGCAGGTCTACATTTTGGAGGTGGGCTTCCCGCAGCGGCAGTCGTTGGAGATTGGCACCGCTCAGCTCGGGTCGCAATTCGGGGTGCTGCTCCCGCCAGCGATTCCAGTGGGCACTGCCTTGCTTGAGTATCCCCAGATGCTCTCGATTGGCCACGATCGTCACTTCCGCATCATCGGCTAAAGCATGGCGAAGCCATGGCCGTTTGCAAACCAGAAAATGTCGCAGAAAGTCCCTTGGGCTTGGGGAAATTTGGGCGGCGGCTCCCCCACCGTGGTAAGGTAACGACAGTACGTGCCATCCGCAACAACCTATGGAGATCGGAGCCTACGCACCGGATTTTGAGCTGCCCAGCACCAGCGGCGATGTGGTTCACCTCGCCAAATGCCTTGTGAAACACACGGCGGTCGTGGTGGTGTTTATGTGCAACCACTGCCCCTACGTCAAAGCCTACAAAGATCGGCTGGTGACCCTCCAACAGGATTTTGCCGAGCGCGGTGTGATGTTTGTTGGGATCAATGCCAATGATGAGGAAAAATATCCCGAAGACAGCTTCGAGAAGATGAAAACCTACGCGGCGGACTGGGGTCTCAATTTTCCTTACCTGCGCGATCGCTCCCAAGATGTGGCCGAATCTTTTGGGGCCCGCTGCACTCCGGAACCCTTCTTGCTGGATCAACAGGGCATTCTGCGCTACCGCGGTCGGATTGATGACAATTACAGCAATCCGGCGGCGGTGACCCGTCAAGACCTCCGGGAGGCGATCGAAGCGGTGCTAGCCAACCGTGAGCTTACCCAGCCCCTGGAACCGGCGATCGGCTGCTCGGTAAAGTGGGCGACCTAAAAAATGGGTGACCTAAAAATAGGTGGCCTAAAAATAGGCGATCGCAAAATGACCGGACTAGCTTGGGTCTCTTTCTTCGAGGTTAACTTCAGGACACACTTCCAATCAATTAAGCCATGGGCCCAATCAATGGGTCTAAGCAATGGGTCTAAGCAAGTTTAAGCAATGGGTCACAGAGGCCTTGTCCCTGTCTATGATTCTCGACCATACTGGCGTTTCCGTGAGATGCCTGGATACGGACACAAGTAAATAGAATCTGTGGAATTTACCTTAAAAGGTTAGGAGTGTTTAGATGTTGGTGAAATCAACCACACGCCACATTCACGTTTTTGCAGCAGCTTTGGTGGATGGTGAGCTGGAGGCCAATGAAACCGATTTGACGTTGGATGTAGACCCCGACAACGAACTAAATTGGACCGATGGGGCTTTGCGCAAGGTCTATGCGAAGTTCGAGGCTTTGGTGGCAGAGTATGATGGGGCAGAGCTGACGGATTACACGCTGCGCCGGATTGGGTCGGATATGGAGCATTTTGTCCGCGCGTTGCTGCAGGCGGGGGAGGTCACCTACAACCTGAATCATCGGGCTCTCAACTACAGCATGGGTTTGCCGCAAATTGTGCCGGTAGAAAATACGACCGATACGGCCGATACTTAATCCATCCATAGGGAGAGTTGTGATGTCAGAAACCCCAGAAACCGCAGCGAAGCGGCCGGTGAAGGAAAAAGCGCCAGCGTTGGAAGATCTGCCGTTTGCGGAGTTTGTAGGTCAGCATTTTGTTCCGAAGTTGGGAACCGCCTTGCAGGAGGCGGGGGCTACCGATGCGGTGGTGGAGCTTCAGGATTTGGCGGTGCAGGGGCGGTGGGGGAGCTATCGGTTTGCCGTGTATTTTGCTAAACCGGAACTGAATGCCCAGAAGGCTTTTGCCTGTGGCCCCCGCGATCGCACGTTGGGGACGTTGGAGCCGTTTTTGATTGACGAGCGCAAGATAACGTTGGATTTGCTCGTGTTTGGGGTGGTGCAGCGGTTGAATGCGCAAAAGTGGCTGACGATAAATTAGCTGCTCCCCAACCTTGGCAGCGCTGGCTGGTGGTGGCGCTTGCGTTCTTCTGCGCGGTGTTCGTGGCCCAAGCCTTGATCGAAAGTGCCCGATCGCCCCAAGCCCAAACCCAGTTGGATGCGATCGAGACGGACTTGCGGTTGCTGGCCCGCTATGGCGAGGAGGGAGACTTCTTGCCCCAAGCGTTGCAGCAGTACCGACGAGCCCGGGAATCGAACCGGCGGGTGGCGGTGCCGACGGGTCTGGATGTGCGGATTGGGTTGTTGGAGGTGGCAGGGGGGGAACCCTCGGCAGCGTTGGCGACCTGGCAGGGGGCGATCGCCGCGGAGGCTACCCCCACGGTGGATGCCTATGGGGCACGGGTGTTGCAGGGGTTGTGGAGTGAGCCGCCAGCGATTTTGCCGGAGGCGGAGGCTGTGTTGCAGGAACGGCTGGAGGGGTGGTTTCGGGGGGTGGCCCTAACCCGGTTGTACGAGCTGCAACAACGCGATCGCGATCGGGAGCGCCTGCAGTCGTCGCTGTTGGTTTTGCGGAACAAGGCCCGGCAACGGCTGTTTTGGGTGAATGGGGTGCCGGTGGTGGTGGGGGGCTTGGGGGCTTGCCTGGGAATGGGGTTGCTGGTGCAGCGTTGGGGATGGCCGGCGCGATCGCCCCTGTTGGGGCCCCTGTCTTGGGAGCCGGTGCCCTGGCCGTGGGAGCGGGCGTGGACGGTGATGGTGGTTTGGCTGGCCAGCTTTATTGCTCTATCCCAGGTGTTGCCGGGGCTATTGATGGTGGCGGCGGCTTTGTTGAAGCAGTGGGTCGGCGGCTCTCCGTTTCGGTATCAGGCAACTACGGTGTTGTTATCCTACGGCTTGACGGTCAGTCCGATGGTGCCGTTGGTAAACGGTTGTGTGCGGGAGGCGGGCTGGCAAGACCGTTGGCGGGAATTGTGGACCTGGGATCGGCGCGTTTGGCTGTGGGGGATTGGTGGTTATGGGGTGGCCATGCCCTTGGTGCTGGTGGCTTCTTGGCTGAGCGAACGGCTGTGGCAGGGCCAGGGGGGGGGCAATCCCCTGCTGCCCATTTTGGTGGAAAGCCAAGATAGTGCTGCGAAATTTTTGTTGTGGTTGACGGTGGCGGTGGCGGCTCCGGTCGCCGAAGAATTTTTGTTTCGGGGGTTTTGGCTGCGATCGCTGTTGCGGACGTTGCCGACTTGGGGGGCGATCGCCCTTAGTGCCGTGGGGTTTGCGGTGGTGCACCTCAACGCGGTGGATTTGCTCCCCCTGACGGTGTTGGGGGCGGTGTTGGGGTTTGTGTTTGTGCGATCGCAACGCTTGCCGGCGGTCATCTTGTTGCACGCTTTGTGGAATACCGGTAGTTTTGTGGCGTTGTTGGCTTTGGGTCGGGTGGATGGCTGAAACGGAAGCGATCCAGCTTTTGCAGCGCCTCAATCAGCGGTTGCAAGAGGGGGGGATCGGTCTGCGCATCGAGGCGCGGGGGGGACGCTTGCACCTGCGGGGAACGTTGCCGCCCAAACCAGGGAGCGATCGCCTGTTGCCCACGCAACAACGCTGGCCCTTGGGGTTACCCGCTACGGTGGCTGGGGTACAAGCGGCGGAAATTCAGGCGAAATTGCTGGCGGTGCGGCTGTGGGAGGGCCGTTTTCGGTGGGAAGACCAAGACCTCAAAGGGCCAAGTCTGGGCGATCGCCTGGAGGCCTTTGCCGCCCATTTTTGGCAAGTGCGGGGGGGCGACCTGCGGGCGCGCGCCACCTGGGAAAAGGCCTATGCCCCCTACCTCCGTCAATTGCAACAAACCGCCGAGCGCTATCCCCACCTCTCAGAGGGAGAATGGTTTTACCGCACGATCTTGGGCTGGCCGGTGGCTTCCCGCTCGCGCCAAGTGGGTCTGACGGCCCTGCGGGCCCTGCAGGAATTTTGGCCCGTAGACTTGCCCTTTCGCTGGGAGCAAGTCCGCGGCACCTATCGTCCGCACCAAGCCCAACCGCGGCATTTACCCGACGAAGCCACCATTGTGGCGATTTACCACCAGTGGCCACCGGGCCCCTGGCAGCGGGCCTATGGTTTGATGGCGACCTTTGGTCTGCGCAACCACGAAGTGTTTTTTTGCGATCGCCAGCCGTTGCAACAGGGGGAAAACCGGGTGGAAGTGGGTCTCACCACCAAGACCGGCTGCCATCAAGTGTGGGCTTTCCCCGCGGAATGGGTGGATGAGATGGATTTGCGATCGGGGCCTTTGCCCCCACTTCGGACCGATTTGCGCCATACCAGCTTGCAACGGATTGGCCAGCAGGTGACCCAACAATTTCGGCGGCTGGGGGTGCCCTTTGCCCCCTACGATCTCCGTCACGCCTGGGCGATTCGGGTGTTGCGCTATGGTCTGCCCGATGCGATCGCCGCCCAGATGATGGGCCATTCCCTGACGATCCACAACCGCACCTACCAACGCTGGATCGCCCAACGGGATCAGGGGGCCGCCATGGCCGCGGCCTGGCAACAACGCCAAGCTGAGCAGGTGACCCGGATTTAGGTGCGCACCCGGGCACACCGCTCCCGAGGATCGTATTCCAGCTCGATCGCGTGGTGCAAACTCTCCTTCAGTCCATCGATGTGGGTGATCACCAATACCTGATCGAAACGGTGTTCGAGGGCATACAACAGCTCAATCGTGCGATCGCGCCGGCGATCGTCCAACGAACCAAACACTTCATCCAGCACCAACAACGAGAACGGCCGGCCGCTGCGCTCGGTGAGAATCTGCGATACCGCCAACCGCAAACACAAGTTACAGAGGTCTTCTTCCCCACCGGACAACAACGGTTTGGCTTCGCCGTCTTCGAGTAAGGTTGGTTGGTATTTGTCGTCCAGGGCGAGGGTTTGGTAGCGACCGTCGGTGAGTTGCCCCAGAAACAAGCTGGCGGTTTCCGCCAGTTGGGGGCGAATTTGTTGGTTGAGTTCCTGCCGCAAATCCGTGAAGGCTTTGTCCAGTTCCACCAACAGTTGCTTTTCCCGCTGGGCCGCTTGCTGCTCCTGTTCCAGGGTTTGTCGAGTCTGCTCTTCGGCTTGCAACCGCTGCCCTTCTTGCTCGGCTAGGGCTAGGGCCGTGACGGCTTGGGCCTGTTGCTGCTGCCAAAGGGCGTACTGCTGTTGGACTTCCACCCATTGGGTTTGATGCTGTTGGTAGGCGGCTTCCTGAAAATTCAAGGCGGCGATCGCCCGTTCCAGTTCGGCCAAGGTCTGGGCGGTTTGGTGCTGAGCGGCCTGCTGTTGGGTGATTTCGATCCCCAGTTCCACCAACCGTTGCGGGGCTTCGTTCAGCTTTAACCATTCTTCATGGAGCGGTTGCAAGCGGGCTACGGTTGCCCGCACGCTGGCGTAGCGCTCGGCATCGAAGGTAACCGCTGTGGCCAGTTCGGCGGCCAGGTTCGTGGCTTGCTGCTCTTTGCGGGCCAGCGATCGCGCCAGCTCACTCAGGCGAGCCAAGGCGCTGTGGTGCTCCTGCAAAGCCTTTTGCAACTGTTTTTGTTCCGCTTCGAGGGGCGCCAAAACCGCCCGCAGGGACGGTGGTGCCGGTTCGGCGATCGCCCCTTGCTGCTGCAAAGCCGCGGCCATTTCCTGCAACCGAGCCTGAAATTTGGCCAGCACCAGTGTAAATTCCGGCCCCAAGGGCCGCTCACAGGTCGGACAGGCCCCGTCCTCCCCCGCCGCCGCCATCACCTCCCATTGGTGTTGCGCCTCCGCTTGCTGTTGGTGCAGATGGGCGATCGCCGCCTGCCGTGCAGCCGTACGTTGTTGCCATTGCTGTTGGGTCTCCTCCCAGACCGCCCGCTGGTGTTGGATGGCGGCTTGGGTGTGGGCCAAAGCCGTCTCGACCGCCCCTTGCGCCACCTGCTGGGCATCCATTTCCGCTAAGCGGGTTTGGTCTTCTGCCATTTCTTGAGCGAGTTGCTCCCACCGCCGTTGCTGCTCCGCTTGGCGGGCAGCTTGAACTTGCCGATCCTGCAAAACCGCCCACTCTGCTTGGCGTGCCCCAAAATCTTCCAACTCCCGCTCCAGGGCGGCCCGGCGCTGCACCAATTGCCCGCAGTGCTGTTGCTGCTGGGTCGCCGCCGCCAACCGTTCTCCCTGTTGCCGCTGCTGTTGCTGCAACCGTTCCCGCTGGGCCCCATGCTCGCGGTGTTGCGATCGCCGGATTTCCCACTGCTGCCGCTCCGGCTCCAGCACCCCCAGACGCTGGGTTAAGACCTGAAGTTCGGCTTGACAGACTGCCACCCGTTGCTGCGCCTGCTGGAGCTGCGTTTGGGCCAGGGTCAACGCCGCCGGCAAATGGGCAAAATTCTGCAACCGTCCCTGAAGCTGGGCGATCGCCTTTTCCTGGCAGTTGCTGTCATCGCGGATGGTTCCCGGTTCCCCGCTACGGCCCCGGGCCCGGGTCAGCCGTTCGTAGCCCAACATCCCCGCGATAAATTCTTCCCGTTTGACCCCCTCCACATTGTTGAGAAATTGCAGCTCTTTCTGGCCGGTAAAGTAACTGTTGAAAAATTCCTTGGGACTCATGCCCAACAATTGCTGCACCTGGGCATTCACCGCCTTGGTGCTGTTGGCCAACACCATGCCCCCCGCCCGAAATTCCGCCGCACTCCGGTTGAGGCCCTGCACCCGCTTCACCGTGTAGGTGCGCCCCCCAAACCCAAAGGTCAATTCCACCAACGCACTGGCTTTACCCGGTGCCTGCTGCCAAATCAACCCCTCCGTATTGCTGCGCAACACCCCCCGCTCGCTGCCGTACAATGCCCAGGCGATCGCCTCCAGCAGGGTACTTTTGCCCGCACCGTTGGGCCCCAAAATCCCCACCAAACCCTTCGGGAAGTGAAATTCCGACTGTTTATGCTGCCGAAAATTCTCTAGCCGTAAAGAAAGAAGCTGCACAATATCCCCTAGTTATAGTCATTTTAATTA
>DMPD01000341.1 GCA_003456125.1 Cyanobacteria bacterium UBA8156
TACCTAACGTTTGTACCAGCAACTACTAGATATCAGGCGAAAAACGATAAAAGGAAGTAACTGGAAATGCCCAATCGTGAGGTTGGGAAGCCCGCGCTCTATCGCTTGCGATGAGTGTCGGGAGGATGTCACAGCCTTTGCCGATGCCACCAGCGAACGTTGGTTTCAGCGGACGTGGCAAAACAAGTTGGCCGGAGGATTTACCCACTCCGCGGGCCTCAGCGGCGATAAACAAGGCACCCTAATCTATATGGCCACTTTGGCCGCACAGCACGGCATAATCTGGGTGGGCATCAACGACTTGACGGACCCCACCACCGGCATCAACCGTCTGGGATCGTACATGGGGGTGATGGGGCAGTCGGATTTGGATTTTTCGGGGAAGCCCGCCACCCTCCATGCCGGCGATCGCCTCAGTGCCGTTCGCTACGGTCAGCGTCTGGCCCAATTCGCCAAAATGTGAATCCGATCGCGGCAAACCGATGCCCCGTCTTGGCCTCACCCTCGCCCAAAGATGAGGACAAGGCGGGGGAGGAACGGAACCGGTAAAGTTTCGGTAAAGAAACAACGCAATCTTTGGTGGAGCGCTCCGGGTGCATTGCCGGATATCCCGATCGCACCTTTCGGGGGCAGCGCAGCCGGTTTGAGTTTGCCGCCGGAGTGAATGCCTGCCTCGCCAAAATCAACGAATTGCTGACCGCCGGCTTGGCCGACAAAGTGGGCAAAGAAGATCTGGCCACCCTGCAACGGCTGCAAGAAGAATTTGCCGCCGAGTTGGCGGTACTGAAGGGGCGAGTAGACACCCTCGAAACCCAAACCGAGAAACTCGAAGCCCAGCAATTTTCGACGACTACCAAACTCACCGGCGAAGCGCTGATGCAATTGCGGGCCGATTTCACCGGCAGCAACCTGCGGCCCGACAATTCGGGGGCAGTGCCGGGGTTGGTCTCCAAACCCTTGGCGAAGGCCCCGCTTGGGCTACCGCGCTGTTGGTCTTTCATGCTCGCGTGGCGATCGCCCAGCTCACCAACGTGCTGGCTGGAGCAGCACCCTTCCCGGTGGTATTGGTGCAGGGGCCTTGGCGAACGCTTTTGGGGTGGCTGTACGGTCAGGCTAAGACGGTCTGGGGTAGCTTCTGGGCAAATTCTTGTACCCGGCGGCGAGCTTCCCGATCGCAGTTCAAAATATCCGCCAAACTGGGTTGGGGGATGGGGGTATGGGTCTCACACACCTGGGCGATCGCCGCCGGAATTTGGCGGAACGGAATTTTTTCCTGCAAAAACAACTCTACGGCTTGCTCGTTGGCCGCATTGAGGGTGGCCGGCATGGTGCCGCCGGCTCGACCGGCCGCGTAGGCCAAATCCAAACAGGGGTATTTGCGGCGATCGGGTTCCCGAAACGTCAAGGAGGCACACTTCACCAAATCCAGTCGCGGCCAATCGGTGGGCACCCGTTCCGGATAGGCCATCGCATACAACAGGGGCAACCGCATATCGGGCAAACCCAACTGCGCCAGCACCGAGGTGTCCTGCAACTCAATCAAAGAATGAACGATGCTTTGGGGGTGAATCACCACCTCAATGAAATCAAACGCCAATCCAAACAGGAAATGGGCCTCAATGATTTCTAGACCCTTGTTCATCATGGTGGCGGAATCCACGGTGATTTTTCGGCCCATCGACCAATTGGGGTGTTTGAGGGCATCGGCCACCGTAATTTTGTCCATGTCCTCGAGCGCCCAATCCCGGAAAGCCCCCCCCGAAGCCGTCAGGATAATGCGTTGCAGACCGTGGACCGGTACCCCCTGCAAACACTGAAAAATCGCCGAGTGTTCGGAGTCGGCGGGCAACAATTTCACGCCGTGCTTTTCCAGCAAAGGATTGACCACACACCCCGCTGCAATCAGGGTTTCTTTGTTGGCCAACACAATATCCTTGCCTGCTTCGATCGCCGCGATCGTGGGCAACAACCCGGCACAGCCCACAATGCCCGTCACCACCGCCGCCGCCTCACCGTAGGCCGCCACGGTGGCCACCCCATCCGCGCCGGCAAACAACAAAGGGGGTGGCGAAAGGTCGGTCAAGGCGGCCCGCAACTCGTCCAACTTGCTGCCATCGGCGATCGCCACCGCCTCCGGTCGAAATTGCCGCACCTGCGCTGCCAACAGGGGCACATTGCTGCCGGCGGTTAACCCCACCACCCGAAACCGGTCGGGGTATTGGGCCACAATATCGAGGGTTTGGGTACCGATGGAGCCGGTGGAACCCAGCAGCGTGATGGGCTTCATAAACAAAACCTTAATTTCGCTCAGTGTAGCGCGCCATGGCCGCCAGCGCGAGATCGGCCAAGTCCGCTGGGGTAAAGGGCAACGGCAACAACCGGGCTTGGGGATAGGGGGCCAACCGCTGGGCGATCGCCTCCCAGATGCCGCCCCCGCCCAAAAAACAGGGCAACACATTGCTGGGGTCTCCGGCCACCGCCTGTTCCAAGGTCGGGTCTCCCTGCCAACAGGCCAAGGTCGCCCCCAACCGATTCGCCCAGTCTTGCACCACCGTGGCAACGGCCGGCTGACGGCTGCCGTGTACCAACAACACCGATCGCCGATCGCCTTGAGGCAATTTTGGCCGCAGGCGATCGACCAAGTCCGGCAGAGCCCCCACATGGGGAAACAAGCATAAATGGCGATACCGACTTTGCACTTCGCCCACAGCGGCCGGCAAATCGACTTGGACATGGGTGCCCGGCAGCAAAAACAACGGCAGCACCCCGATGCCCGTGCCTTCGGGATAGGCCGCCGCAAACGCCATCAGCCGCTCCGACAGAGGGGTGGCCGTCCCCTCCAAAAACCCCCCCCCACCGCCAACTCCGGCCACCGGGCCCGACCGGCAGCAACTGTAGCGGTCAACACGTCCTGGGCGCGGCGATCGCGGCTGCCGTGCATTACCCAAAACCAAGCGCCAATAGGCGGGGCGGGCGATCGCACCAAGTTCACTGTTTAACCTCTGGATCGAGCATAGCGGTCTCCCAGTTTTGCGCTTTTTGGAAATCCGCCACCGACAGGGAGTGTGCCCCCCGCAAATCGGCAAAATTCACATCGGCGTCCCGCCAGTTTACCCCCTGTACATCGGCCCCCCGCAAATCGGCACTGTTTAGGTTGGCCCCCTGGAAATTAACCCCCTGCAAATTCGCCCCTTGCAAATTGGCAAAGAGCAACTTGCTGGCGCTTAGGTTCCCCTGACGGAGCTCAACGCCGTTAAGCCGAGCCCAACTCAAATTGGAATGGCTGAGGTTGCTGCCCCGCAAATCCGCCTGTTGCAAGTTGGCCGTCAACAAAAACGACCAACTCAAGTCCCGGGCCATCAGGTTGGCCCGACTTAGATCGCAGCCCCGACACCGATGGGTTTGGGTGTAGTAAACCACCGCCCGCAGGTTGGCGGCGGTCGCAGGGACACTCCCTACCAACCAAAACCATCCCAGCCACAATACCGTCACGAAAATTCGCCAGCCCATACCGTTTATGTCGAACGTCCGTGTTTTGGGTATAGCACCGAGAGGGTTGCCCAAGCAAGGCGATCGCCTAGATGCCCAAGCTGCCAAAACCGCCGTTGAAGCGGAAATTGGTGGCCAAACCGCCCAATTCCACCGCAAAGGTCAAAAATTGGGTGAATTGGGTGGCGCTGAAGTTGTCGTCGCTGGCGAAAATTAACGACAACCGACCGTCCGGCAACACCGGCCCGATCGCCATGGCCTCCACATTGTCCAAGCCGGTGGGCAACCGCAACGTGTCGAAGTCCAACAACAGCCGTTTTTGGGCCGGCTGAATCCGGGTGCGATCGGCCGTCAGGAGGCTGTCAATGCCCGCAATATCCGTCGCCCCGTCCAACCGCACCTCGTACAGTTTGATCGAGTTGCCGGTGCCGGGCACTCCCGCCGAAAACGATCGCTCCAAAGCCAACAACAAACTGCCCCCATTATCCAGCGCCAACAACTCCACCAATCCGCTGGTGTTGAAGGCGGTAGGGGGTACTGGTGCCTGGGCCACCGGCTCCACTTCATACAGAAATTCGGCAATGGGCTGCCCCGTCACCACGTCGTATTTGAGAATCCGAGACGAACTGCCGTTGCCCACCGTCGCCGCCGGCCCGTCCTGGGCCAAGGCATTCTCGGTAGCCGTCAACAAAAAGCGGCGATCGGGCGTGAGAGTCAAGCTCTCAAAGGCCAAATTGTTGCGCACTCCCGATCGCAGGGTATCGCCGGCATCGAGCCGCCCGCTGTTGTTGGTATCTTCTACCACCGGCGTAAATTTGCGGGGCACCGGCAAACGGCGAATTTCGCGCCCGGTTTCCAAGTTGTACTCGGCGATAAACGGCGGGGTCACCCGACTGGGCACCTCCGGATTGCTCGACAAAAACACTTCCCCTTCCGAAGACACCCACACCGTATTGGCCGTGGCCATGGCGATGCCCTCAAAATCAATACTGTTGAGGGGGTAGGTGGCCCCTTGGCCGTCCCGCAGCGTCGTCACACCGGTGAACCCGATGCTGCCCGGCCCAAAGGTGGTGGCGGAACCCAAATTGGCCACCGTGGTGTAAAACCGCGCCGGCGCAAACTGCGAGCGATCGTCCGACAGGGCATAAAAACGATTGCGGGGAGCATCGTACGCCAACCCCGAAAGCCCCCCCAACCGCGACTCAAAAATGTTGATCCCCGGCGGGAAGGTGTTTTGCCCCAAAAACGTGAGGCGGCGTACCCCAATGTCCGGGTTCCGTACCGCCAAATCCACATCCACAAACACCGCGCTGTGATCGGAAGTGGGGTTGTTGGCCCCCCCCGGCGGATTCTGGGGCACCGTGGCGGAACCCCGTTCCCCCACCAACCGAAACAGCGGATCGGTGCGCAGGGGCCAAAACACCCCGGCATTGCGAATGGCGATGTCTCGGGAAGGCAATACGTAATCCGCCCGCAAATTCCCCGGTGCGGTATCCCCAAAATCCGCCGTGTCAAACGCGGGATTGCCCCGATGGTTGGGGTTGATCCCCCCATCGTCCACCTGTTGTACCCCTCCCGGCGAAGATGGGGCGATCGTGTTGTTCACCCGGGGGTTGTCCAATAACTGCTGGATCGCGTTGTCGAAGCTGTTGCCATCAAACGGATCGGCGTTTTGATCGCCCATAATCACAAACCGGGCATTGGTGGGCAATCCCCCCCGCCGACCGCGATCGTCGTAAATGTAATCCCCCCGCCCCGAAACATAGTCGGCCCAAAACCGGATTTCGTCGTGGTTGCGCTTGCCGTTGCGATCTTCGGGGCCGTCAAATACCGGCGGCGTGGGATGGCTGACCAAAACGTGCACCACGCCATCCGGCGTGATCAACGGTACGTCCCAGTGGCTCTTGGAAGACAACCGCAAAATGTTTTGCTCGGCCGGCGTGTAAAAGTTCCGCAGGTTGTTGGCTCCGGCCGTGGGGTCATTGGTCAGCAAATTGCCCGGCATGTCCTTCCACAAAAACGTTTGGAAGGTGCGCACATTGACGGTGTCGATGGGGAACTTCGACAACAGCAGCATCCCAAAATGTCCCGGAAAATTGCCGAAGCCCAGGGCATCATCGCCGTAACCGGGGGTACCCGGAATCACGACGGTTTGCCCGTTGTTGTTCAAATCAAAGCCGGAAGCAATGCCGGTGTTGGAGGGAGCGGCATACACAAATGGGTAATCGACCGTCCCTGCCCCGTTTTGCGACACGTTCAAATAGTTGCGGCGGAAGTTGAGGGAAGGAACATTGGTCGGCAAAAAGGCGGCATCTAATTCCGCAGCTTCAAAGTCAAATTCGTTGATCAGCAAAACATCGGGGTCTAAGCGCTGAATCACTTCGGCCACGGCGGCAATCTGGGCATGGCTGCGGGTAGCCATGTCGGCCTGCATCTGACCCGCCGTATTGCGATTCAAAGAAGCGTTGAACTGAGCAAAGCGCACCATCTGAAAGGCTCCCTGAAACCGGTTCCTTCAGCCTACGCCTCCAGGCGATCGCCTGCTGTTAACAATTGATTAACAACCGATTAAGAACCAATCCGCCCCTACCAGAGCCAAGGCACCGCCCCGGCTGATCGGCCGTGCTATTCAAACAACAACGCTATTCAAACAACAACTCCAACGAAGGCATCAGCCGTTGCAGGTTTTTGAGGGACTTGCCCTGCCAGGGAATTTGTCGAGACCCCCGCACGATAATTTGGAGATCCCCCCGTTGGCGCATTTTGATCACAAACTTCGAGAGCATGTTGATGCCCGAACTGTTCAAAAAATCAAGGGCTTGGAGGTTAAGACTCAGCTTTTCGTTGCTGCTGTTGGCCGCCGTATCCAACAGGTCGATGATGGGAGCATACTCTTCCGTCCCGTTCAAGCGCAGGGTGCCATGGAAGGACACCTCGCCACTCTCCGGCGCGTACCCCACCCGATAATCTTCTGCGGCAATCTCGTTCACGTTCTCCCCTTCCTCTTCTCTACACCAACGTTTCTACACCAATGTTTGCTCTGGATTTCATCCTCGAAAGCAGACCTAGCCCCATCCCGTATTGTAGGGGCAACCCGATTCCCCCTAAACGGCAATCTGTACCATGGTGGTTACCAAGCTCAGTCCGTCCCTCTCGGTATCCTCAAACTGCCAGCCCAGGGTCGCTCCATAGTTCATGATCATGGTCACAAAACCCAGCCCCGATTTGCCCGATTCGTCTAACAGGGCCTCCTCATAAAGACTCCCCAAATCTTCGGTTTCGACAATCCGGGCGATCGCCGCACCAAAATCGCCGCGATCCGCTGTCGAAATGCTGTTGCGCGTCAGGAATACCAACCGATCCTTATGCAACTGAAGCGTTAGTGAAACGGAAAACGTGGGGTCGGATTCGCCGTACTTCATGGCGTTTTCCAACAATTCGTTGGCAATGTAGCTCACGGCATCTTTGACTTCGACTTGGTGGGCTTCCCCATTGCCGTCGGCCTCTTCCTCCGTTGGAAAAAACGTCGCAAAGTAGTCTGCCATAAAGTCCGCGGATAATCCGTTGTTTTTCCACAACTTTTGGATGGGCAACGAACTAGGCGAAAATTCAATCGTGAGAAACTCGCGACTGGCGGGCAGGTCTACTTCAAAATCTCCAAAGGTCTCCGTCATGGGCTTATGGTTGGCTATGGATCTGCGACATTACCCTTTCCTCAAATGCTCTGGCGGGCGGACTTGTATGCAGTCGAGCTTGCGCTTGGCTGAGACAGAACCTTGCTTAACTTTCCGTTAATGATTTTTGCCCACCAACAGCAATGTATCATCAGGCGGCCCTTTTCCCCTAGGGTTTGGTCAAATTCCCTGTCTGTGCTTAGACCGGATCGGGGGCGGCAATCAACTGCAGATCAATGGTGTCGGGGGCTGACTGTACCACCCGGGCGATCGCCCCGGGGCCAAAAAAGCGTTCGATTTTCTCCCGGCGTTGGGCCCACACTTCCATGGGCAAGTGGGGCGAGTGGAACCGCAACCCCAGCACATAGGTGCCGGTTTCCGAAGATTCTTCGTAAAGGGCTTGCAATTCGGGGCGGACTTCATCGGCGGGACTCAGACCCACTTTTTCCAAGGCCATATCCAAGTGGGCTTTGATCCCGTAACGGTAGCGGGTCACGTCTTCCCGGATTTGGGTCTGGGTGGGGGTCGCCTGTTGCCGGAGTTCGGCGATCGCCGGATCGGTAGTGGGCAAAATGGGCACCGGGGTTACTTCGGCTGCCTTGAGGGCGGCTCCCCCCAACAAAATGGGAATCCCGTAGAAAAAGGTGGCCAGGTTGAGGGTGGAATTGCCGGTGGCATACCCATAAATGGCCAATACCAACAGCGCCGATCCCACATACAGACCCACCGAGCCCAGTGATACCTTCCGAAACATTGGTTCACACTCTGTTACAAATGCTTTTTAGTATAAAGGATTAGGCTGTTCTCAAAAAGAGATCGTCATAATGGATGAGAGCCAACCACTGACCCACACTATCGGATGGGGCATGGTTCGGGTTGGGGCACGCTGCCCGTTGGCAGGGCCGATCGGAGACAAGATTTAGCGGAGCAAGTTATGAGCAACGTCAACCTGGTAATGGCAGAAGCAGCGGTGGAAACATCTCCGTCTCAACCGGAGGGAGATGCTTTGGTGGATGCCCTGTTGCAGGTGGAGTTGCGACGAAGCGATGCCCCCGATCCGGAAGCATTGTTGGCTTCCGGTCTGGAAGAAGAGGACGACGAAGATTTGGAGTTGGAGGAGGAAGCCGAGGAGGGCAAGGAGGCGAAGGCGAAGGGGGCCAAGAAGCGGGTGACCCAGAGCCGCAAAAAGCACTATACCGAGGATTCGATTCGGCTGTATCTCCAAGAAATTGGTCGGATTCGGTTGCTGCGGGCAGATGAAGAGATTGAATTGGCCCGCAAGATCGCCGACCTGTTGTTGTTGGAAGAAAAACGGGAGGAGCTGGCTCAGCACCAAGATTGCGACATCGAAGCGGTTGGTTTGCAGGAATGGGCGGCGGCCCTGGGGATGGAAATCCCAGCGTTTCAGCGTCGTTTGCACTCGGCGCGGCGGGCGAAGGACAAAATGGTGCAGTCCAACCTGCGGCTGGTGGTCTCGATCGCCAAGAAGTACATGAACCGCGGGCTGTCGTTTCAAGATTTGATCCAGGAGGGCAGTTTGGGGTTGATTCGCGCTGCCGAAAAGTTTGACCACGAAAAGGGCTACAAGTTTTCGACCTACGCCACGTGGTGGATTCGGCAGGCCATTACCCGGGCGATCGCCGATCAATCCCGCACGATTCGGTTGCCGGTACACCTCTACGAGACCATTTCCCGGATCAAGAAAACCACCAAGTTGCTTTCGCAGGAAATGGGGCGCAAGCCCACAGAAGAGGAGATCGCCACCAAGATGGAGATGACGATCGAAAAGCTGCGGTTTATTGCCAAGTCGGCCCAGTTGCCGATTTCGTTGGAAACGCCCATTGGTAAAGAAGAAGATTCGCGGCTGGGGGATTTTATCGAGTCGGATGGGGAGACCCCGGACGATCGGGTGGCCAAGAACCTGTTGCGGGAAGATTTGGAAAGCGTTTTGGATACCCTCAACCCCCGCGAGCGGGATGTGTTGAAGTTGCGCTACGGTCTGGACGATGGCCGCATGAAGACCCTCGAAGAAATTGGGCAAATTTTCAATGTCACCCGCGAGCGCATCCGCCAAATTGAGGCCAAGGCGTTGCGGAAGTTGCGGCACCCCAACCGCAACAGCGTCCTCAAGGAATACATTCGCTAGGCGGGACAGGGAGCACGGGGTGCTTAAATGAACTCCGTTCCCGAGTCAACGATAACCATGAATGCCGAGGCCCAACGCTGGGATGGGTTGAGCAGTCTCCGGGCGATCGCCGCGTTTTTTATTGTGTTGGCCCACTGCCATCCACCGCGGGAAGCCCTGTGGTGGGGGGATTGGGATTTGAGTTGGTTGACGTTTGCCGCTGGCGGGGTCTACCTCCGCCTGTTTTTTGTGTTGTCGGGGTATTTAACCGGCAAAGTGTTTTGGATTGGCAAGTACGATCTGACTCCCGCAGGGGTCTGGCGGTTCTGGCAAAATCGCTGGCGGCGGATTGCCCCCCTCTACTATTTTGCGGTGTTGTGGTTGACGGTGTTGGTGTACACCCACCTCCTCCAGCGGGAAAATTGGGGCTACCTGTTGCAGATTGTGACGTTTACCTACAACCATGCCCTGCCCACAGACTTTAATCGGGCCCTGTGGGCGGTGTCCACCGAAATGCAGTTCTATGCGATCGCCCCCTTTGCCGTGGCCCTGATTCAAAAATTTGCGGCGACACCCCGGCGGGCGGCCCTAGCGGCGGTGGGGATCGCGATCGCCGTGACGGTGTACCGGGGGATGGTCACGGCCAGCGATTTGCAAGACGACATTGTGACCTATTGGTATACGCCCTTACCCGCCAACCTGGATGCGTTTTTGGGGGGCATGTTGCTGAATGTTTGGCTCCAGACCAAACCCCCATTTTCTCCACGGTTTGTGGGGATTTCGGCGGCGATCGCCGCCATCGGTCTGCATTTGGTTACAGCCTACTACATTTATTTTGTCGAAGAACGGAACCTACCGGGCCGCACTGCCGACTTTCAGAGTCCGGTGGGGTTATTTGTATTGCCGTTGGCAGCGGTATGGGTGTTTGCTTGGGTGATTTATGCCCTGGAGGCAGGGGAGGCCTACCACCGACGGCCGGCCCCCCTCTCGTTTGCCGCCTGTTTGCAAAACCCCCTCCGCCTTACCGAAGCCCTGGCCCAACTCTCCTACGGCATTTACGTCTGGCACATGCCGGTGTTGCGCCAAATCGCCTTTGCCCATCCGGTGGTGGCTTCCGATAAACCGTTTACGTTGTTTGTGGGAAAGCTGGGGGTGACGCTGGTTTTGTCGGGGCTGCTGGCAACGGTCACCTACAAGGCGATCGAGCAACCCGCCCGCGTGGGGGGAAAATAACTTAACGCACTTCCCGCAGGGAATCCACGCGATCGACAAATTGGCTGAGGAAAATATCCAACCCCCGCCGCTTCCGGGTCAGGATACTGGTGCTGACGGCCATCCCCGGCTGCAACGGCAATTCGATGCACTCGCCCCGATCCTGTTCGTTTTGGCACGCATTGCCCACTTTCAACGCCTGGGTATCAAGGCGAATCCGCGCCGGAAAGGCAAAGAATTGACGGCCGGTTTGGGGATCCGGCGGCAAGGCATCGCTGCCAATGGCAATCAACGTGCCGTTTACGCCACCGTATTGCAATTTTGGGAAAGAGTCGATGTTCACTTCCACGGGTACCCCCTGATCCCCGTTTTCGTTCAGCTTTTTCCGCACAAACCCAATGTCGCGATCGGTGATGAACACGCGGGCTTCCAAACTATCCTTGGGCACCAGTTTCATCACGGGATTGGCCGCATTGACCCCGGAAATCACGCCGCCTGCCGAAACCCGCAAATCGAATACCGTACCGGCAATGGGGGCCCGCACTTCTTGGTATTCCAGCGATTTCTCGGCTTTCTCCAGTTGCCCGCTGATGTCGGTGAGGCGCTTTTGGTTTTCCGTGATCCGCTGTAAAATCTCGCGCCGGAATTGCGAGATCACGTTTTCTTTGCGCTCTTTGCCTTGGGAAATGGCCGAGACGATCCGTTGCTCCTCTTGGCGCAGTTGGTTGATTTCCGACTCTAAACGCACCAATTCCCCTTCCCGCGATAGTTTGTCGGCTTCGGCCGATTGCACTCGCTGCTCCTGCTGCCGGAATTGCAGCAGGGAGAGGGCCCCCGATTCCGATACGGGCCGCATGTCCTCCAGAATTTTGCGGTTGGTCTCCAAGATGGCTTGGGTGCGGCCCAAAATGTTGGCATTGGCCAAAATCAATCGCTGGTTGCCCTCGATTTGCTGCCGAATCCGCTCCCCTTGGGATTCCAATTGGGTCACTTCCAAATCGGCGGCCGATACCCGCGAGCGAAAATCGCTGGCGCTGCTCTCCAAAGAGCGTTGCAGGTTTTGGACAAATTCATCGGACACGTTGTCGCCGCTGATCAGGGGCACCTGAAAATCCTCGAGGTAGCTTTGGTAAAAGCTGTTTTCGGTTTCCAGGGCCGCCTTGGTTTGCAAGAGAGTGGTGCGATCGGCTTTGGGGCCGGTGGGGTCGAGGGTTAACAGCAGGTCCCCAGCGGCCACTTTATCGCCGTCTTTGACTTTGAGATCGAGGATTACCCCGGCGGTGGGGGTCTGAATCTCGCGGACTGGCTCTTTGGTCTCTAACCGACCAACCGCCGGGACGGCTTCATCGATTTTGCTGAAGTAGGCCCAGGCTACGGACCCGGCGGTGATGCCGACAATAAACCACACGAAAAACCGCGACCAGAAAATGGTGCGTTCGTAAATCACCGGTTGATCGACCGTATCCGGCGACAGTTCCAGACCGCTGTGGCCGGCGGCGACGGCAGGGGGCGCGACCGTGACTTTGGCTAGGGCCCCGTTGGTTTCGGGCGATGGGGATGCGGTGTGGGGGGTCTGTGACATGGGTAACTCCTACATTTGCGATTCTTGCTGCATGAACAGGCAGTAGTACCGCCCCTTCAAGGCCATCAATTCGGGGTGGGTGCCCATCTCCACCACCGATCCCTTGTCCATCATCAAAATCACGTCGGCCCCTTTGATGGTGTTCAGCCGGTGGGTGATAAAGAAAATGGTGCGATCGTGAAACTCCGCGGCCAAATTTTGACAGACCTGCCGCTCGGAGTCGTAGTCGAGGGCGCTGGTGGCTTCGTCCAAAATCAAAATCCGCGGCCGCTGCAATACCGTTCGGGCGATCGCAATCCGTTGCCGCTGTCCCCCGGACAGTCCAGCCCCCCGTTCCCCCACCACCGTGTTGTAACCCTGGGGCAACGACATGATGAAGTCGTGGGCGGCGGCAATTTTGGCAGCTTCGACGATCTCATCGGCACTGGCATCGGGATTGGCCAAGCCAATGTTTTCCTGCACCGTCGAGTTGAACAACAGCGAGTCCTGCAACACGATGCCAATCTGCCGCCGCAGCGAATACAACTCTACTTTGCCAATGTCGTAGTTGTCGATTTGAATCCGCCCTTGCAAGGGATCGTACAACCGCGAAATGAGTTTGGTGAGGGTGCTCTTGCCGGAACCGCTCTGCCCCACAATCCCGACAAAGGTACCGGCCGGAAAATCCAAGCTGATGTTCACCAGTTGGAGGGGGCCATCCTTGCCAAACCGGAAGGATACCTCTTCAAATTTCACCGAGCCTTCGATGGCGGGCATGGGGATGTTGGTGCGGTCTTCGGCGGAAATTTCCTGCTCGGCATCCATGATGTCGCTGAGGCGCTCGATCGACAACCCGATTTCCTGGAAGTTTTGCCAGAGCTGGGCCAACCGCAGCAAGGGGCTGGTGACATAGCTGGAGATAATCCGAAAGGCAATCAATTGCCCCAGGGTGAGATCGCCGTTGAGCACGAGGTGAGCCCCCACCCACAACACCAACAAACTCGAAAGGTGATTCAAAAAGGTGCTGGCGGCACTGGCAAAGCTAGAGGTCATCACGGTCTGAAAACCGGCGTTGACGTAGCGGGCATATTTTTCTTGCCACTGCCACCGGGATTTCAATTCGATGTTTTGGGCTTTGACGGTCTGCACCCCCGACAGCACTTCCACCAAATAAGACTGGGTATCGGCATTCCGTTCGGCTTTCCGCCGCAGTTGCCGCCGAATTAGGGGCGAAGCCACCAAGGCCAACCCCATGAAAAACGGCACCGTTACCAAAGCCCACAACGTGAGTTGCCAGTTGTAGGCAAACATGATCAGGATATAGACTACGGAAAAGATCACATCCATCACCACCGTGAGGGCGGTGCCGGTCATGAAGGAACGGATGTTTTCCAGTTCCCCAATCCGGGTGGAAACTTCCCCCACCCGGCGGCGATCGAAGTAGTTCAGGGGCAACCGCAACAGGTGATCGATGATCTCAGAACCCAAGCTGAGGTCAATGCGGTTGGTGGTATCCACAAACAGATAGGTTCGCAGCCAGGTGAGCACCCCTTCCAACAGGGCGATGATTACCAGCAACCATCCCAACACGTCCAGGGTGGCCACGCTTCTCTGAATCAGCACCTTATCAATGATGACTTGGGTGATGAGAGGCGTGGCCAAACTGAACAGCAGGATGAAGAAGGAAGCCACCAACACCTGTACCAAAATGCCGCTGTGCTTTTGGACGTAGGGGATAAAGGTATGCAACCCAAATTTTTCGACCCGGCTCACCGGTGGTTTGACGAACAAAGCTTGGATTTGTTCGGGGCAGTTGGCGATGAAGTAGTCCAGCTTCTTGCGCTGGACACCGGGCCCCTGGGGACTGGCAAAAACCACTTCGTTTTCTTCGATTTTGTACAGCACCGCAAAGCTGTCTTGCCAGGGGATGAGGGCGGTGCCCTTGAGGCGGGTGAGGGCGGTGGTGGGAATTTGCACCAGTTGTCCGCTCAAGCCAATGGTTTCGACGAGGGCCCCGCACACGGGCATGGAGATGGTGCCGGTGGCCCGTACCTGCCCTTCCAAAATCCGCTGGATTAAATCCCGTTTGAAGGGCACTTCCATGAATTTGCCCAACATTTGCAGGCAGGCTAGCAACCCATCGATGGGGCCGCGCCCCCGGAAAAACGGATACCGTTTGGCGGTGCCGGCAGCGACCTCCTGATCCGTGGTCGGCCGGGTTAGTTCCGGGGCATAGGGAATTCCCCCTTCCATCACTTCGGCGGTGACGGATTTGGCTTCGTCCAACATGTCCCGGAAACCCAACAACCGGACTTTGTCGGAGAGGGCTGTGTAGCGATCGCGCCCCATGTCCAACCGACTGCCCTGGGCAAAGCCTTCCACTTCGCCGGCGCTGACCAACCACACCAGGTTCGGATCGAGACGCTCTTTGCCAAATTCCCCTTTGGGTAGGGTCAGAATAATGCCTTCTTCGCTCACACGGGCGGCGGCGGCTTTGGCATCGGTGGCCCCGTCGGCGCGGCGATGCAGTTCCGCTACCACCAATTCGTAGGCTTCGCAGTAGGAGGGGCGATCGCCAAAGACGGGTTGCAGGGAGGGCTCCCGCCGCATCAATTCCAAAAAGTCTGCCTGGAGAATGGTAACGGCAACGGTCTCCTGGGCAGCGGTGGCGGTTTCGCAGGGTACCCCCCGCATCAGGCTCCCCCATCCCAACAATTTGCCCGGGCCCAGTACCCCCAAACTCACCGGTATGCCGCCCGCCGTAAATCCCAACAACCGGGCCTGCCCCTCAAAAATGGCGATCGCCCGATCGGGCATGACTTCGCGGCTGAGCATGGCTTGCCCCATCCGGTACTGAAACAACTGGCACTTGGTCATCAACCAGTCGAAGTTGGCGGCGGATAGGCGATCGAACGGCGGGGTTTGAGCCAGAAACTCCCGGAGTTGCTGCGCCGAAACGGTCTGTGGCATAAATTCGAGCCGAATGGTCTTCCAAGGGTTGCATCATAGCAGAGGTTTTTGGCGGTCGCCGAGGGGCGATCGCCCCCCCGTAGGCTTTTTGCTGCTTTCGGTAGGCCGCCCTATCCCGTTGTGTCCGTTCCTCTGCCAACTGCCGCTATGTTGTGCGACCGCAAACCCCAGGAGGCGGACAGGAGTTTCAGGATATTTTAAGGAACCAAGGTTTGCGCTTGACCGGTACGAGCGGCGGTTTCGGCGGTGCTGGCGACGGCCAAAGCGTCTAACGATTCGGTGAGGGAAACATAAAGGGGTGTCCCCTCGGTCAAAAAATCCAGGACGGCGTGGAAGTCTTTGGCAAAGGAACCCCTCGGGGAAGGAACGGTTTCCGTGTGCTCCCCCTGGGCTGTGCTCCGGGTGCCGGTCTCATCTTGGAAGGCGATCGCCCCCTCCTCCCCCCACAATTCCAAGGTGCGCTCGCTGCGCCAAAACACTTCTCCCTTGCCGTAGGTCAGGTCAACCGTGAGACCATCGGGGTAGACCAATTGAGCCGTGGCCAAACAAGACGTAAAGCGATCGGGCAAGGCCTCCCCCCAGTAACGAACGGTGGCGGCGACGGTGTGGGGCAACCCGAACCAACGGGTGAAGCGGCTGATCCGGGAAAGGGCGGCGACCCACGGTGTGCCCCAGCGCTCGGGGTAGTAGCTCCATTTGTCGAGGGCGGGGTGCTGGGGGGCGATCGTGCGGTAGCGGGCGGCAAAGGGTCGGCCGATGGCGGGCAGCCAAGCCGTGGCGGTTTGATGGATGGGCCCCAACAATTCGATATGTTCGACGTGCAACAGCAGTCCCTTGGCAGCGGCCAGCCGGGCCAATTCCTGACCTTCGGCCCAAGACAGGGCCAGCGGGTATTCCACTACCACGTTTTTGCCGGCTAACAACGCTTCCTGGGCCGCCGACCCATGCTCGGCGTTGGCGTTGGCTACCACCACCAACCCCACGGCTGGATGGGCGATCGCCTCGGATTTGGGCAAAGCGGGAGCCCCAAGGGTGTCGGCCAAGGCTTGG
>DMPD01000041.1 GCA_003456125.1 Cyanobacteria bacterium UBA8156
TCGGCATCACGGCGACGGTGGCCCGATGACCGTCCATCACCCACTGATTCACCTGTTGCTCCACGGCGACCACCTCTTCGGGGGTGAGAGGCCGCGACCAATGAAAGTCAAACCGCAGGCGATCGCCGTCCACCAAGGAGCCGGCCTGACCAATGCTGGGATCGACCAAAGATTTGAGGGCAGCTTGGAGCAAATGGGTGGCGCTGTGGTGGGCCTGGGTGCGCCGCCGCTCGGGGGTACCCACCCGCGCCGTCACCCGATCGCCGACCTGCAATTGCCCCCGGAGGACTTCCCCGATGTGCACAAAATAGGCACCGTCTTTTTGGACATCGTCCACCCGCACCAGGGTTTCACCGGCGGCCACGTAGCCCCGATCGCCCACTTGCCCCCCGGATTCGGCATAAAAGGGCGTGCGATCCAACAAAAATTGGACTTGGCTGGTCGCCGTTGGGGCGATCGCCACCACCGTTGCGGCGGCGGTCAAGTCGTGGTAACCCACAAACACGGTGGCTTCGTTGTCTTTGGCCAAGGCGGACCAAGCCATTTTGCCCGTGACATCCACCGCCACCCGCGCCGCTTTGGCCCGCTCCTGTTGGGCGGCCATTTCCGCTTGGAACCCTTCCAGGTCTACCGTCAGCCCTTGCTCTTCAGCCATTTCGGCCGTGAGTTCCCACGGAAAGCCGTAGGTGTCGTACAGCACAAACACATCGGTGCCGGCAATGCGTTGGGTTTGTTGGGTTTCCGGGCGATCCAGAATCTCCGCCAGCAGTTTTTCCCCTCGATCCAACGTTTGCAAAAACCGGGTTTCTTCCCGCTCGATTTCGGTTAAAACCACCGATTCCCGCTCCCGCAGGTTGGGATAGGCTTTTTCCCCAAGGGCGATCGCCGTTTGGGCGACTTCCGCGGCAAAGGGCCCGTCGATGCCCACCAACCGCCCGTGGCGCACCACCCGCCGCAACAACCGCCGCAGGACATAGCCCCGGCCCACATTGGATGCGGTCACCCCGTCGGCAATCAGGTGGGTGACCGCCCGGATGTGATCCCCCACGGTTTTGCAGGAGCGTTGGGTTTGGGCATCGCTCTCCCGGTAGTCTCGGCCGGCCAGAGCCGCAGTTTTTTGCAACAGGGGCCACAACCCATCGGTTTCGTAGTTGTTGGGCACCCCCTGCAACACCTGGGCCATGCGTTCTAGCCCCAGGCCGGTATCGATGTTTTGCTGGGCGAGGGGGGTTAACTGGCCATTAGCATCCCGGTTCAATTCCATGAACACCAGGTTGTAAATTTCCAGAAACCGGCTGTCGTCCTCCAGATCGATGTTCGCGTCGCCGCGTTCGGGGTGAAAGTCGTAGTAAATCTCGGAACAGGGCCCGCACGGGCCCGTCGGCCCCGCCGCCCAAAAATTGTCGTCCCCCAGCCGGCAAATCCGCGCGGCCGGTACCCCTATGGTTTCCCGCCAGATCCCATAGGCTTCGTCGTCCGTCAGGTACACGCTTACCGCCAGCCGCGCCGGCGGAATGCCAAAGACCCCGGTCACCAGTTCCCAGCCCCAGGCGATCGCCTCTTTTTTGAAGTAGTCGCCAAAACTAAAGTTGCCCAACATCTCAAAGAAGGTGTGGTGGCGGGCGGTGCGACCCACGTTTTCGATGTCGTTGGTGCGGATGCATTTTTGGGCGGTGGTGGCCCGCGGCACCGGTGCTTCTTGCTGACCCAGGAAAATGGGCTTGAAGGGCAACATACCGGCGATGGTGAGCAACACCGTGGGGTCTTCCGGAATCAACGAGGCACTGGGCAACACCGTGTGGCCCCGGTCGGCGTAAAACTGCAAAAATTTGGCGCGGATTTCGTCGCTGGCGAGGGGGAGCATGACCAACCGTAGATGAGGCTTTTCTATTTTACGCCCGCCTTGCGCTACCCTAAAATCCATGGATGCAGTGCCCGATTTGTTGATTGTGGGTTCCGATCGCAGCACCAATGTGGGCGGTTCCCTGGCCAGGAGCGATCGCCGGGCGGTGTTGGTGTTCCCCGACCTGGCCGCCAGCGGGTGGCCTTGGCTGAACAAGGTGGCCTGGCGGTGGCGCAAAAGTTCCCCCCATCCCGATCGCCTAGCCCATGCGATCCAGCAAGCGTGCGATCGCCATCCCATCCGGGCCCTGTTGGTGACGGGCATCGCTCCGATCGAAGCGCCCTTGCTCGCTGCGTTGCGCCAGCGGGGCATCGCCACGGGCAACTTTTTGACGGACGATCCCTGGCAGCCGTTTTGCCGCAGCCCATGGTTGCTCCGGGCTTTGCCGGCCTACGACGTGTTGTTTACACCCCGGCGGGCCAATCTTGCCGATTTGCAAAACTTGGGGGCCCGGCAGGTGGTGTACCTGCCCTTTGCCTACGACCCGGATTTGTTTTTCGCGGTGCCGCCGGTGCCGGCCCTGGCCAGCGACGTGTTTTTTGCCGGTGGGGGCGATCGCGATCGGGTGCCCTACATGGCGGCCCTGGCGGCGGCGGGTCTCCAAGTGGGGTTGTACGGCGGGTATTGGGAACGGTTCCCCGAAACGCGCTCTCTGGCCCGAGGGATGGCTGACCCGGAAACCCTGCGGCAAGCGGCCAGCAGCGCCAAGGTGGGAATTTGCTTGGTGCGACGGGCCAATCGGGATGGCCACGTCATGCGCACCTACGAACTGCCGGCCCTGGGGTTGGCCATGGTGGCCGAAGACACGCCCGAACACCGAGACTTGTTTGGGGAAGAAGGTCGCCACGTCCTGTACTTCACCACCCCGGCCACCGCCGTCACCCAAGTGCAACGGTTGTTGGCGGATGAAACCCTCCGGCAGGCTTTGGCCCAAAGCAACCATCAACTCGTTTGTGGCGGGGGCCACACCTACGGCGATCGCCTGCGCACGATGCGTGCCTACCTGATCCCAGAGATACAATAGGGCAGCGCTTGAAACATTGGCATGGACGATTTGCCCGTTGAGGTGTACCTCCAACCCAAGGAATTTTTGGGAAAGCTGAAATTGGTGGAAACGCCCCAACCCGGTCAAACCCTGGAGCTGGAGGGTCGGCCCTATTTGATCTTGGAACGTCGCCATTGCTACCACCTGAAACGGGGCAAATACCGGCTGTGGCGAACGGTGGTGCAGGTGCAGCCCGCCGGGGATGCGATGCGGTGGGGCGATCGCTGGGTGGTGGGCGACCCCCAGTGCGCGTTTAATGCCCTGTCGCCGCTGTTGCGTTGCGCCTTGCATCCCGAAGGCCCCTGCCCCGGTTGCCCGGATCGCCAGCCCCGTACCGACCGTCGCTAAGATGCCCTATCCCTGGATGAGCAGAATCCTGTGGCCGGTGATCCTAAGTTTGGCGATCGCCGGTTGTGGCGTGGGTTCTCCACCACGGGCGATCGCCCCCACTGGCATTGTCTTGGGTACCACCGCCACGGTGCGCACCCTCGATCCGGCGGACAATACGGGTTTTTTCGCCAGCAACATCCTCTACAACACCACCGATCGCCTCTACGACTACAAACCGGGCACTACCGAGTTGCTCCCCCAACTGGCCACGGATTTCCCCCAAGTCAGCGCCGATGGGTTGACCTACACCATTCCCCTGCGTCAAGGGGTGAAATTTCACGATGGTACCCCTTTTGATGCCGAGGCCATGGCGTTTTCGTTGCAGCGGTTTCTAGGGGCGGGCGGCGCTCCTGCCTACCTGCTGAAGGGGGCGATCGCCCAGGTGCGGGCGGCGGACACCTACACCCTCGAAATCCAACTCCAACAGCCCTTGGCCTTTTTTCCCAAATTGTTGGCGTTTACGGGGGCGGCCGCCGTTTCCCCCCGGGCCTACACCATGGCCAAATTTCAACCGGAGACGGTGGTGGGCACCGGCCCTTACCGGGTGGTGGAATACCGACCCGGTCAGTTCCTACGGCTGCAGGCCTTTGCCGAGTATTGGGGAGAAGCGCCCCGTACCCCAGACCTCACCGTGCAGTTTATAGCTTCGTCGGCCAACCTGCTAAATGCCCTCAAAACCGGTGCGGTGGACATCGCCTTTCAGACTTTGAGTCCCCCCCAAGTGCGCAACCTGCGGCAAACACCGGGGGATTGGTACACCGTGGAGGGCCCCGGGGCCACCATTTTGTACGCCTCGCTGAATTTGCAACAGCCCCCCCTCACCGATCGCCGCGTACGACAAGCCCTGGCCGCGGCGATCGATCGCCGCTTGACCGCCGAGCGGGTGTTTTTGGGGCAACGGGAACCCCTCTTCAGTTTGGTGCCCCCCCTCTTCCCCGAAGCCATGCCGGCTTTTCGCCAATACGGCGACGGCAACGGCCCGTTGGCCAAACAACTCTTGGCCGAGGCCGGCTACACGCCCGA
>DMPD01000072.1:0-6100 GCA_003456125.1 Cyanobacteria bacterium UBA8156
GTCGGTTATGGGGGCTTGCGGCAAATTTTGGCGAGGGATATTCCGGCGGGCTTTGCCTTTGGGTTTGGCGATGGTCTGTGCGTTGACCCTCACGGCCTGCGGCAGCAAGAGCGAGGGCCGCGCCCCCGCCCGTCGCACCGCCACCATCACCGAGGTTTCGCCGCCGGCGGAAATTCAACGGCTGAGCCGATTTTTGGATCGCTACCAACCCCAAGTCCAAATTCTGACCCCGGTGGCCGATGCCGTACTGAATGCCGATACCGTAACGGTGCAACTGGCGATCGCCGATTTGCCGATTTTCCGCCAGCCGGAGTTTGGGTTGGGGCCCCACATCGACGTGATTTTGGACGAGCGGGAACACCGGGAAGTATTTGACCTGAGTCAACCCCTGGTGTTTGCCGATCTGGCACCGGGCACCCACACCCTCCGGGCTTTTGCTTCCCGACCCTGGCAAGAAAGTTTCAAGAACAAAGAAGCCTACGCCCAGGTGACGTTTCATATCTACGAGAAGACAGCGGAACACGCCCCGTCCCCCGATACGCCCCTCCTGGCCTACAACGGCCCCGAAGGGGAATACGGTGGCGAACCGATTTTGTTGGATTTCTACCTGCGCAATCTGCCTTTGAACCTGTCGCCCCTCGCTGAAGAAACCCCCGCCTGGCGGGTATGGGTCACCGTCGATGGCGAAAGTTTTGGGTTGGATCGCTGGCAGTCGGCTTACCTCAAGGGCTGGAAACCGGGCCGCCACGTGGTGAAACTGGAGTTGCGAGACGAGGGCGATCGCCTGTTGCCGGGGCCGTTCAACAGTACAGCCCGGTTGGTGACCTACAATCCCAACGGCAACGATACCCTCTCCCGGTTGCTGCGGGGGGAAACCTTGCCCGGCATCGACGCCATTGTGAACCCAGATTATGCCCCACAGCCCGCCGTTGCCCCCGAGGTGGCACCCGTAACCGAGTCAGAACCCCTGCCGGCGGTATCCGAGCCGACGGTATCTGAGCCGATCGTGACCCCAGAACCTCCTGCCAAACCGGCGAAGAAAAAACGGGAACGGCCCCGCAAAAAAGCAGCCAAAGTCCTTGAAGAAACCCCAGGGGTAGAACCCCCTGCCCCGGCGGCGGCTCAACCCCCCACGGCACCCGTGACTGAACCGGTGGCCCCAGGGGAGCCCACGCCGTCCGCGGTGGCACCCGTCGCCCCAGAGCCGCAAACCGAGGCGGCTACGGAGTCCGCTACAGAGTCGGCTCCGGAGGCGGTGCCCCCCACCCTTGAAGCTGGGCCGGTGGTGGAGTCGGAAAGCGCCAAAACCGTACAAGTTCAAAAACTCCACGAGTTGCTGCAAAAACGCTTGCAGGAGAAGGGTTAGGGTGGTTCGGGTTCTGTGCTTGGGGGAGGCGCTGCGCGATCGCTTTGTGGTGGGCGATCGGGAGGTGACGGCTCCAGGGGGGGCGGTGGCCAATGTGGCCGTAGCGCTGGCCAAACTGGGCATCCCGGTGGAATTTCTCGGCTGTGTTGGCGATGACGAAATCGGCCAGGAGTTGCGTCAATCCCTACAGGATGCTGGCGTAGGAACTGCGGGTTTGCAAGTGTGCCCGGCCCCCACCCGCGAAATTCGGATTCGGGTAGATGGGGCCGGAGAACGTTCTTTTGTGGGATTTAGCGGCCCACCGGGGACGATCTACGCCGATGGGTTGTTGATGGCGGAACAGATCCCGGAAGCATTGTTTGAGGCGGCGGAATTTTTGGTGTTGGGTTCCTGCTTGTTGCCGTCGCCCATTGCCCACAAAGCCACCCAACACGCCCTACATCTGGCGGCCAAGCACTACCTAAAGGTAGTCACCGACATCAATTGGCGGTCGGTGTTTTGGCCCGATCCCACCCTGGCGGTGGCCACCGTGTTGCCCCTTTTGCACCAAACCGACTTCCTGAAGGTGAGCTACGAAGAAGCCCTGCACTTTTTGGGTACCGCCAGCCCGGCGGCGATCGCCAACCGGTTGCCCGACTTGGAGGGGGTTTTGGTGACCGATGGGGAACGGGGCGGCCGCTACTTTTTGGGCGATCGCCAAGGGGAATACCGGGCCTTTGCGGTGGAGACTGTCGACACCACCGGGGCCGGCGATGCGTTTTTGGCCGGTTTTTTGACCCGACTCACCGAAACCCCCCTGTCCGCCCTGAGCCAGCCCCAAACGGCCCAGTCCCTGTTGAGCTATGGCGCGGCGACGGGGGCCCTGGCCACCCGCGCCTTGGGGGCCACCACGGCTTTGCCCACCGCCGCCGAAGTCACCGCTTTCCTAGAAACCGCAGCTTTGGCTTGACAAACCTCTGGCCACCGCCTACCTTGCGAAAAACGGGAGGATGGAAGCCATGGCGAAGCCCTACCAAACCAAAGTGTTTCTGTGGGATCGGGGGGCCATCACCAGCAGCGATCGCCACCTTTGGGAGCACGTCAAAACCCTTGGTGCCCCCTATTTGACGGCCGCCACATTGCAGGAACTCGAAAACCTGGCGCGGGATGTGCCGGCGAATCGGGGGGGGGGCACCAGCGTCGAGGCCTTGGCGGACAGTTTTGTGCGGTTTTATCAGAGCAGTGGGTGGCGGTTGGCCGACACCGACGAAGGTCATCCCCAATTGCAGGTGTTTGAGGGGAACGGTCGCAAAGCCCTGGAAAACCTGGTCAGCGTCCGGGCCGCCTGGGGGCTGAGCCGGCAACACCCCCAATCCCTGACCGTGTTGGTGAGTGCCGATGCCACGCTGGTGCGCAAACTCAACGATTTAGAACTCGAAAACCTGCGGGCGGCGACGGCCATCTCCCTCCGGGCCTGGCAAGGCAACCGCAACGCCCCGCCGGCGATCGCCCGGGCCCTGGGTCTAACCGCGGCCGCCGCTCCCGCCCGTCCTCGCCCCTCCCGCCGGCTCTCCGTGGGGCCCCTGCTGGCCATCTTGGCGCTTGGGGGCGGCATCGTTTTCTGGTACAGCCAGCCGCGCCTGTCCCAACAAATCTGGCGCACCCTCCAACAGGCCTTGCCCAAAAGCCGTTAGGGGTTCCCGCGATAGAGCGATCGCCCCTGTTGCCAAATCTCCTCAATCGGCATCATTTCCCCCTCCACCGTCAGAAATTCGTGATCGGGGGTCGCCCAAATCTCACTGCCGTCCTCCAGTTCATAGGCAAACACCTCTTGCATTCCCCTCGCATGCCACTGGGCAATGGGCTGGCGCACAATCTGCCCTTCGGGGGTACGGCTGTAAACCTGACAAGGTAGGCGTTCCGCCACAATTTGACCGATGGGTAGGGGCCCGTATTCCGCTGTCAACACCAACGTATCGGCGGCCAGGCAATACTCGGCAAACATCACCATTTGCTCGAACAATTCCTCGGCCACCGCCGACGGAATACCGTTTTGAGCCGCCCCATCCAAAAATTTGCTGCGTTGCTTTTCCATCTCGGCGGGTTTCTTTTTGCCCATGGCCCGCCGCAACAAATCCGCTTCGCCGAGGGTGTACCCCGCCAAATCCTGGGCGATTTTCATGATTTGTTCCTGATACACCAAAATCGAATAGGTGTCCTTCAGGATCGGCTCCAACAGGCCATGGGCATATTCCATGGCCTCCCGCTTGTGCTTGCGGTTGATGAATTTCGGGATCAGCCCGGCATCCAACGGCCCCGGCCGATACAACGCCAACACCGAAGAAATATCATCAATACAAGACGGCTTCAAATCCTTCACAATTTGCCGCATCCCCGAAGATTCCAACTGAAAAATGCCTTCGAGGTCGCCCCGCGCCAGCAACTCATAGGTTTTCTGGTTTTCGAGAGTGGGGCGATCGGGCATCACCTCCGCCAAGGTGAATTCCGGTTGCTGTTGCTGAATCAGCGCCACGGTATTTTCGATAATGGTGAGGTTCCGCAGCCCCAGAAAGTCCATTTTCAAGAGCCCCAGGGACTCCAAATCCTCCATGGGGTATTGGGTGGTGACGTTGCCATCGTTGCTGCGCTGGAGGGGCACAATTTCATCGAGGGGCATGGGCGCAATCACCACGCCCGCGGCGTGCACCCCCGTGCTTTTGTTCACCCCCTCAATCCGCATGGCCATGTCCAGCCACTGCTGGTTACGGGGTTCCTTCTCAACTTTCTCTTTGAATTCCTTGGCGGGGGTTTCCTCGGAAATCATCACCTTGAGTTTGGCTGGCTTCCCCCGCACCACCGGAATCAGTTTTGCCATTTCGTCGGAGTCCCGGTAGGGGATCTCCAACACCCGCGCCACATCCTTCAATACCGCTTTGGAGGTGAGACGGTTAAAGGTCACGATTTGGGCTACCCGTTCCTGCCCGTACTTTTGGGTGACATACTCAATCAGTTCCCCCCGCCGCTCCATGCAAAAATCCGTATCGATGTCCGGCATGGATTTCCGTTCCGGGTTGAGAAAGCGCTCAAATAGCAGACCGTGGTGAATGGGATCGATGTTGGTGATGCCCATGGCATAGGCCACCAACGAGCCGGCGGCCGAACCCCGACCCGGCCCCACCGGCACCCCCCGCTCCCGCGCGAACCGGATGTAGTCCCACACCACCAGAAAGTACGTGGCAAAGCCTTTCTGTTCAATCACTTCCAGCTCCCGCAAGAGCCGTTGCTGATATTCCTCCGCGATGGCGGCCCGGGAATCCGCCCGACACCGCTCCTGCAAACCACCCCAGGCAATCTCTTCTAGGTAGGCTTCGGCGGTGTACCCCTCCGGCACCGGATAGCTGGCGGCCGTGGGGGGGCCGGATACGTCGTAGTTTTCCACCTTAGCCGCCACTTTCACCGTGTTGGCGATCGCCCGTTCGCTGTCTTCGGGGTGCAAGTGATCGCGAAACAAAGCCCGCATTTCCGCCGCCGACTTCAGGTATTCGGTGCCGCTGTAGCGCAACCGATCCTGTTCTTGAATGGATTTGGCGGTTTGGATGCACAACAGGGCATCGTGGGCCTCCACGTCGTAGCAGGAGACGTAGTGGGCATCGTTGGTGGCAATCACTTCAATCCCCAGTTCTTGGCCGATGCGGACGATTTCCGGATTCACAATCCGGTCTTCCGGGTACCCGTGATCCTGAATTTCCAGGTAATAATCTTCGCCAAATTCCTCTTGGTACCAAGCCGCCACGTGCCGGGCAATGTCCGGGTGCCCCTGCAAAATGGCTTGGGGCACTTCTCCGGCCATACAACCGGAAGTGAGAATCAGCCCCTCTTTGTACTTCACCAAATACTCTTTGTTGATGCAGGGCCGGGCGAAAATGCCTTTGCCCTGAAATCCCTGCAAGTGGGAGAGGGTGGTGAGCTTCACCAGGTTTTTGTAGCCCTGGAGGTTCTTGGCCAACACCACCTGATGGTATTTGCGCTTCCGCTCTTGCTTCGTGATGTCGCCGTTGATCACGTACATCTCGTTGCCGACGATCGCCTTGAGCCCTTTGGCTTTGCAAGCGCGCAGGAGTTCCATCGCACCGTACATCACCCCGTGATCCGTCAGGGCAATGGCTTCCATCTCCAAGGCGATCGCCCGATCGATCAAATCGGGCAATTGGCTGGCCCCATCCAGCAGCGAGTACTCGGAGTGGGTATGCAAAGAGACAAACTCGGAGGCAAATTCGCTCATGGCGGGGAGCAGCAAAGGTGGTTCCAGTGTACTCCCCACTTCCACGCTATTCGATCATCTCGGAAGGAAACCCGCTGTAGGCTTCCATGCCGTGTTCCCCTACATCCAGACCTTCCTCTTCTTCCTCTTTGCTCACCCGGATGTTGCCCCCAGTCACCGCGGCGATCGCATACCACGCCGCAAAACTAAAGACCGTGGTAAACAGTCCCACCGACAGAATGCCGATGATTTGGGGAACGAGCTGGGCAATGCCGCCGCCATAGAGCAGCCCTTTGAGGGGGCCAAAACCCTCGCCGTACAACACAAAACTCCCCAGACCGGCGCTGTCGGGCCCGACAGCAAACAGACCCACCGCCAAGGTGCCCCAAATGCCGCACACCAAGTGCACCGAGGTGGCCCCCACCGGGTCATCAAATTGGAGCTTGTCAAAGAGCTGCACCGCAAACACCACCATCACCCCGGCGATCGCCCCG
>DMPD01000072.1:6415-6823 GCA_003456125.1 Cyanobacteria bacterium UBA8156
CATCACCCCGGCGATCGCCCCGATTGCGATCGCGGCCGGCAAATCGACAAAAGCGCAGGCAGCGGTGACCCCCACCAATCCCGCCAGAATACCGTTGACAATCATCGAGAGGTCGGGCTTGCCCAAGGCAACCCAAGCCGTAATCGTCGAGGCAATGCCCCCTGCCGCTGCCGCCAAGTTCGTGGTCAGGGCAACGTGGGCAATCAAACGCGGATTAGCCGCCATGGTCGAACCCGGATTGAACCCAAACCAGCCCAACCACAAAATCAGACAGCCCAGGGTGGCCAGCCCCATGTTGTGTCCAGGAATCGCATTCACGCGCCCGTCTTCCTCGTAGCGCCCCACCCGCGGCCCCAAAATGCCGGTCCCGACCAAAGCGGCCCAGCCCCCGACCGAGTGCACCGCCGT
>DMPD01000212.1 GCA_003456125.1 Cyanobacteria bacterium UBA8156
GAGCTTGGAGCTTGACCGGTCGCGCCTGCCCAGGCTCAGCGGAACATTAGAGACTCCAGCCCAGGTAGGTGGCGATTTGGGGGGCCAGCCGCAGGGGATCGAAGGGTTTCGCCAAAATGCCGGCAATTTGCAAGGTGCTGTACCGTCCCAACTCGGCGCGCTGCACGTTGGCCGTCAGCAGAATGACGGGAATGGCTTGGGTGGTGGGATTGGCCCGCAATTTGTCCAAGACTTCAAACCCGCTGAGATCGGGGAGGGAAATGTCCAACAAAATGCCGTCGGGGCGGCACTGGGCCGCCAAGGTCAATCCTTCTTGACCGGTGCCGACCCCCAACACCCGCCAGGGACTGGTGATCTCCAGGCAGGTTTGCACCACCTCCAAAATGGCTGGCTCGTCGTCGATCGCCAGCAACAGCTGCGGCTCCAGCTCGATTTCTACGGCCATCTCACAGGGTGAAGGTAAACCGGCGCAACAACATCCCCGGTACGGTCAGGCCACCGGGCGATCGCCGTTCGTAGGTATCGGTGTTGGGCACAAACACCGCGTCGGTACCCAAGGCTTCCAGGTCTTCCCCCCAAAACCGGTAGAAACTGTCATCGAACCGCAGCCGCTCGATGGGGGCCACCAACTCCCCATCCTCGACCCAGAAACAGGCAAACCGGGTCATGCCGGTTAAGCGTCCCGTGGGCACATCGCTCCAGTTCAAGTAGTGCAAATTCGATAGGTACAGACCCGTACCCAAGCGGGCCAAGGCTTCCCCCGGCGGCAAGTCCCCAGGGGCGATCGCGGGGGCCCGCAGGTATTCGCCGGCGGTGGCTCCGTTGGCAGACTTGCCGTATTCCCGGGCGGAACGCTCGCTCACCAAGGTATTCACCAACTGCCCCCCCGTGACAATGGGCAAGCGGGCGGGGGCCACTTCCCCCCACTTGTTGAACCGGGGGACTCCCCCCCGCCGAAAGTCTTCCTCAAGGCTGAACCACGGCGATAGCAACCGTTCTTGGCGCACCAAGGCCCGCAACGGACTTTGTCCCTGCTGCAAATCCCCTTCGCCGGGGGCCGAGCGCCACAAATCCACAATCTCCGCCACCGCGGCCGGGGCCAAATAGGCTCGGTATTCCCCCCGGGGCACTTCCCGCACCGGCAAAGCCATGCGGGTCAACCGCTGGCGATCGTCCGCCAATTGCCGTTGGTACCCCACATCGTCCCAGGTTTGGCTCCCCCACACCCCTTTGACCGCCCGGCCGTCGGCATCCACCAACGAGTAGTCCACCACCGCCGAGTGGACGCTAAACCAATGGCGATGCCCCACCGAAGTGGCACAGGCTCGGTAGATCGGCCCCGCCGCATACAACCCCACCATGTCCAAGCCTTGGGCCGGGGTCAACACCGCGGCGATCGCCTCCGGGCCGGACAACAGATGCCCTTCCAATACCTCGCGACTGGTTTGGGGAGCCGTCAATTGGGTGGGCGTGTAGGGGTTGGGGGGAATCCGCCGCACATCCTGCCGCAGGGTGGCTAAGGCGGAATGCCCAGCTTCCAGGGCACTGGTCAAAGGAAACGTCGTGGCGGCTTCCCGTCCCTCCCACAACAGGGTTAGGGTTAGCGTGGCATCCTCCACCCAGCCGGTTTGCCGCACGGCCCCCCGGTTAAACCGGGTAAAATCGCTGCGCTCGGCCTGCAAATAGGCCGTGGTGATTTCGCTGCCCGTCAGTTCGCCAAAAATTCGGGCGATCGCCTCCTCCCACTGGTCTTCGAGGGACTTCATGCCTGCTGCAATTCAACGAGGCGGGCCAAGACCTCTTCGCTATGAAAAGCGGGGTTGACACCGACCCACCGTTCCCGCAACACTCCTTCCGGATCGATCAAAAAAGTATGGCGCGCCGACAGAAAGCCCAACCAGGAACCGTAGGCTTGGCTGACCTTGCCCCCCGGATCCGCCGCCAACCAGAATTTCAGCCCCTCGCTATCGCAAAATTCCACGTGGGAAGCCACCGAATCGGCACTCACCCCCACAATTTCGGCGTTGCGGGCCCTGTACTTGGGTAAATCCCGTTGGAACCGTTGGGCCTCCAGGGTGCAACCCGAGGTGAAATCTTTGGGATAGAAGTACAACACCAGCCATTTCCCCCGTAAATCCGCCAAGGAAAGGCGATCGCGTCCGTAGGTAGCCCGATCCACCGGCAACTCAAAGGCCGGGGCGGGCGCATCGAGGGGGGGCAGGGTACCGCCCAAAGCCCATACCGGTGGGGTGAATCCTAGGGTTAGGCAGAGACTCAGCAGGAGAACGAACGTCCGGGGGCTAAACAGAATCCGATGGGGGCGCAGCATGGGCAGGATTTTCGGGATGGACTTGTTCCGGGGCCACCAACACGGAAACCGTGGGAGCCAAGGAACTTTGTGCTTGTATTTTACGGTAGTACTCGACAAAAGCTCCATCCACCACGATCGCATCGGGATTGGCTTGGCGCACTTGGGCGGCAAACTCTTCGCCGGTTTGCACCGTATCCACGGTAAACCCATGGTGTTGCAGGGTTTGGGCCAGGTGGTGGCCCAGACTATCCTGGGGATTCGTGCAGACCAAGACCCGCTGCTGGTGTTCCTTTTCCGTCAACAACGCGCGCACATCCTGAGCCAACAACTCCACATCCAGGGGTTTGGTGAAGTAGCGATCGGCTTCGATGCGCAGCCCCCCCTCACACCGATCCAAGACCGAAATCACCGCGATCGGAATCCGGGCCGTGGCGGGGTGGCTCTTCAACTGGCGGGCCAACTCAAACCCATCCATTTCCGGCATCAGAATATCCAAGGTGATCAAATCGGGGGTAGATTCGGCGATCTGGGCCAGGGCTTCGCGACCGTTGCGTGCTTCCCGCACCCCGTAACCCCGACCTTCCAACTCCTGCCGCAGCAGCGATCGCACCCCGTCATCGTCCTCGACCACCAACACCAACGGCGGTACTTCGACATGGCGCTCCGCCTGCAACAACCGCAGCAATCCCCCCAAATCCACCGGCTGGTTGTGCAAATCTCCCACCGGTTGCTGAGCGCGGGCTGCGATCGCCTTTTCGAGGGTTGCGGTCAACACCTCAAACCGAATGGGCTTGGTGACGTAGCCATCGGCCCCCACGGCGAGCGCCCGCTGGTGTTCATCGAGGGCCGATACAATCACAATGGGAATGCCGGCACTGTGGGGGGCATTTTTGAGAATTGCCGTCACCTCAAAACCGTTGAGGGAGGGCATCGACAAGTCCAGCAAAATCGCATCGGGCCGCAACGTCCGCAGCTTGGCGATCGCCGCCATGCCGTCGCTGGCTTCGTGGATGGTGTACCCCAAAGGCTCTAACTCCTGACGCACCAACTGGCGAATGTTGGCTTCATCGTCCACCACCAGCACCACCCGCGGCACCACCGCCGCTGCCACCGCTGGCGGTGCGGGGGGCTGCCCTTCCGGGGGAGCGGCCACCACCTCCGCGGGCACCGGCAGTGTAAACCAAAACGTGGAACCCTGCCCCAGCACGCTATCAGCCCACAATTGCCCCTGGTGGTGTTCCACAATCTCCTTCGAGATGGGCAAGCCCAACCCCGTCCCCTGGGGTTTGCTGGTGAGGGTATCCCCCACCTGCTTAAATTTCTCAAACACTTTGGGGATATCCTCCGGCGCGATGCCCATCCCCTGGTCAATGACGCTGATTTTGACCCAATCCCCCTGGCGCTCGGCTCGACAGGTCACGGTGCCGCTGTCCTGAAATTTCACCGCATTGGAAATCAAATTGATCAGTACCTGAATCAGGCGATCGCGATCGCCCACCAGCCCCGGTAACTCGGGGGCCACTTCCCGCACCGCCGTCAGACCTTTGGTCTCAAACAAAGCGGAAGTGGCTGCCAAGGCCCGATCCACCAACTCCGACACCGTCAGCGGTTCCATCTGCCAATCTATCTTCCCTGCCTCCATCTTGGCGATGTCCAAGACATCGTTGATCA
>DMPD01000216.1 GCA_003456125.1 Cyanobacteria bacterium UBA8156
CGTCACCATAAAAAGCCAGCTGCGGGCGATCCCAAGCGGTTTCGTCACGGCTTTTTGCGGGTGGTACGCGGCGGCCTCCAGTTCCGGGGGAATCACCACCGCTTCGGTGGGATCGGCGGCGATCGCCTGTTGCCGCGCCTGGCCAAACCGCTGCACCACCATCCCCGCCTGCCAGACTTGCACCCCAAATCGCCAGACCAGGGCATTGGTCATAAACAGGCGTCCGTCCGGTTGCCACCGCAGGAGTTTTTGGTCTCTCAAGAGTTTGTCGGTACTCGGCCAACGTTTGCGGCGCAAAATTTTGACCCAGGGCGTGACACCGTTGCTGGTGATGCTCCCACTGGGCGGCGATCGTGCCCACATAGGGATCGTCCAACCGGAGGTTGGGCGGTTCCTGCAAAAACAAATGCCGACAACCGTTGGCCGTCAGCAAAAGCTCCCCGTCTACCGCAACGCTGGAGAAGTACACCTCAAACGCCTGGAGCCGTTCCGTGGAGTAAAGCACCCCCACCGTGGCATAGGCTCGGTCAAGGGCATGCCACAGCACCAGCCGGTAGGTATCGAGATGGGTCGGCCAAGCAACGCGCAACCACCCCGCTTGCACAAAACCCAAGGACTCCAGCTGGCTGCCGGGCAAGCTCAAAAACTGCTGCAGCCAAACCGGTACCTCCGCCTCCGGCACAATAGGGCAAAAGCGCCAAGCCACCACCATCCCGGCGGCATGGCGCTAGTTCACATAACGGATGTTCCGCACACAGACATTGGCCGGCGCGTTACCAAACACCGCCTGAAAAGGCACATAGACAGTCTTTAGATCCGCGGTCCGAAACTGTGCTAAGGGAATGTCGTATTTTTTCCAAGCGGTGGTCAGGTTGGTCACCGGTACCCGGGTTTCTCGACCGTTGTCGGCATCGGTCGCATCTTTGATCGCCACCTGAACGCTCTCGTTGCCCCGCTGTCCCTTCATTTCAAACGATAGGGTACGGGTTGCCGAAAAGTCGCGGCCGGTACGGCCGGTGCGGCGCGGCGCTCCCACCGTGACAAACGCGGCTCCCCAGGCTTGCCCCCCCGGGTAATTCAAACACAAACCGTCGTTGCCCACCCGCGCCCAGTTGCGGGTACCGTTGGCGGTATCCAACCCCAAATCAAACCCCGAGCTTAGGCTGCGATCGCCAAACACAACGACTGGCGCTGCGCTTTGGGCGAAGGCGGGCGCTCCCATCCCCACAACCAACGTCATCAGGGACAGGACTCCACCGTACCCACGGCTCCGACTCTTCTCCAACTGAGTGTGCATCGCTTTACCTGTGCAGTCCCTCTATCCTACTGGAATGGCACGGCCGGTGCTCCCATCCAGGCAGGTTGGCAAACGTGTTGGCGGATTGTCAGCGCGCAACCAGGGTGTCCAAGGTATCGCCAAAAACCCCAGATTTCACGACATCCAAATACCTGGGGTTCCGGGTAAGGGCATCGGCCTTCGCCCGCAACCCCCCGGCTTCGGCTTCGGCCTGGGAAATGACGGTGCGGGCATCTTGCCGGGCTTGCTGAATCTCAAAATCCTTCTGGGTGAGCTGGTTTTCGGCAATGGTCTTGGCTTCGAGCGCCTTGACAAAATCCGTACTAAACCCCACGTCCCGCAACAACAAATCCTGGACTTCGATCCCCCGGGGCTGCATCAAGGCGGTGACCTGTTCCCGGATGCGCGCCTGCAAAATCGGGCGATCGGTGGAATACAAGGACTGGGCCGAAAACCGCCCGGTTTCCGAAAACACCACCGAGCGAGTGACGGCAGCCACGTATTCTTCGTAATCTTCGCCCAGGCTGGTAAACACGTTGACGGGATTGCTCACCCGATACTGCAACGAGACTTCCATTCGCACTTGTTGACCGTCCCGCGACAGGGAGATCAATCGGGGATCAAACGCCGTCGGGTCGTCGTCTTTCCAGGTCAGAATCTTGGTTTTGACATCGAAGGCATAGGTTTCCGACAGGAGCGGCCAAACCAGATGAAAACCCGGTGGTAGCGGCGTAGCCTGCAAACCGCTTACCCGCGAAAACAACACCAGGTTTTGGCCGTTGTCCACAAACCGAAAGGCATCGGAGACGGTAAAAAAGAGGAAGGCGACACAACCAACCCCCAAAGCCCAAGTCCAGCTAAATTTGGAGGATTGCCCGAGATGCTCTTGCCAAAGCTCTTCAATACTCGGGGTACTTTGGGGCTCAGGATTTGGATCGCTGGTCACGGTTTTTCTCCCAATGCGCTCGTCCCGAATATAACAGGTTGGGGCTGATCCCTACTCGAAACGCCGTTGGCGGATGGCCGGGCGATCGCCGCGGTATCGAAGGCGCACCCGGGGAGAGCGCACGGAGGATAGGGCTGGCTCCGGCAAGATACTGGAAACCCGTCCCAGTTGCTGAGCGACATCTTGCCAAGACTGCAAATAGTCTGTGGCCGCTTGTTGGTACTCTGGGTTGCCTTGGGCGGGCAGCAGCGTCTCCATCGGAGCGTAAATTTCGGTGTCTACATACACCTCCACACTCAGGATATCGCTCCAACTCTTCAAGAACGTGGATTCAATCTCTTCACTTTCGTTGACAGCTACCAACAGGGTCTCATCGGCACTGGCCTGTTCTTGCAACTGCAAAACTGCCGACTGCAAAGCATTGAGGGTAGCCGCCTGATGGCCGTTGTTGTACAGGTCTACCACTTGCCGCAACACCGCAACCAGTTCCCCAGGTGCCGAAAGCACGGCGGTCATTTTTGGATCGCTGGTTTCGACCACGGCTCGCCTCAATGTCACCTTAGTAGTGTCGCCCCAGTAGTGTCGCCCCAGTAGTGTCGCCCCAGTAGTGTGGGCCTAGTAGTGTGGGCCTAGTGGTGTCACTCTAGTGGCCTCGCCTTCGTGTTGATACTTGCAGTTGCTCCAACACCCTTTAGCCCCAACACGTCTCCGAGAGTCTTCCCGGCGCTTCTTTGGGCAGTGTACCCAAAAAACCGCAGGGATTAAGCTTATCCTGTCACATTTTTACCTAGTCGGTTACGCACCTTCGCTAAATAGATGACGACGGACAGCTTCTTCCACCAACTCCTTCATCGAGAGATTTTGTTCTTCGGCGAGCTCTTTCAGGCGATCGTAGACTTTGGGCGAAAGGGTGATCCGATGCCGCCGATCTTTGAGTTTGTTCGGGGTGTGGTACTTCTCGGCAAAAGCCTGCAAATCGGCTAGGCCCTTGCGGTGGCAAAAGTCGCCAAACCGTTCGTTGACCTGGCGATCGCGCTTGTAGTAGGCAAACAGGGGTTCAAAATAGGCTTCCAGTTCCGTCAGGGGCAGCCGCTCAATCGCGGACTGACCCATCCGCAACCCGTCAAAACTGCCCCCCAACCACACTTGGTATTCGTTGACGCCACTGCCAACAAACCCCACTTCGGCGGTGTAGGGCCGGGCACAGCCGTTGGGGCAGCCAGTCATCCGGGTGCTGAAACTCACTTCGGGCAAACCCATTTGGTTGAGAAGCTGCCGCAGCCGCTCGGTGACGCTGGGGATGACCCGCTCCGATTCGGTGATGGCCAAACCGCAGGTGGGCAGAGCCGGACAAGCCATGGCGTACCGGGTCAAGGGATCGATCGCCTCCGGGGGCGCGATGCCGTACTTGGCCAAAATTTGGTCGATCGCCCCCTGCTGGGAGGGGTCAATATCCGCCAACAACACGTTGTGGTTGGGGGTCAGATACATCGGCAATTGGTATTGCTCCTCAATTTCCCGCAAGGCGGTTTTGAGTTGCAAGGTGGGGCGATCGCCAATGCGACCGTTCTCCACAGAAATCCCGACAAAGAATTTGCCGTTCCCCTGATCGTGCCAGCCCAGGTAATCTTGGTAGCGAAATTCCGGCAAGGGGTGCAGCGGGGCCAGCGGTTCGGGGTAGTAATCCAAAAGGGTTTCTTTGAATTTTTCCACCCCCCAATCCGCTAGCAAATACTTCAAACGGGCGTGTTTGCGGTTGTAGCGATCGCCAAAGTCCCGCTGGACGGCGACCACGGCTTTCACCACTTCGTAGATTTCCCCGGCGGGCACAAACCCAATCCCGTCGGCCATACGGGCAATCGTGCGATCGTCGTTGTGGGTGCGCCCCAGCCCCCCCCCCACGTACACGTTAAACCCTTGGA
>DMPD01000301.1 GCA_003456125.1 Cyanobacteria bacterium UBA8156
GGTTTTGATGGTCACCTCGCCGTTGACCAAAACTTGACAAGCCAAACGATAGGAGTCGGGCTTGCGCTTGAGGCGGTTACGGTCAATGCGGCACCTGCATCGTCGAGGTTGTGGCGGGAGCCGAGAACCTGGCGCCGCGGACGCCGGTCGAGAGCAGCCGCCTCAAGCGCAAGCCCGACTCCTATCGTTTGGCTTGTCAAGTTTTGGTCAACGGCGAGGTGACCATCAAAACCAAGCCGGCTTGAGGTACGGCAATCCCCAAAGCCGAGAAGGAACGTCAAAACGTTACACTAAAAATAGCCCCTCTTTGATCCAGCCCATGGCCCGCGACTACTACGAAACCCTTGGTGTCTCCCGCGATGCCGATCGCGAAGAAATCAAAAAGGCTTACCGTCGTTTGGCGCGGGAGTATCATCCCGATGTCAACAAAGAAGCGGGAGCCGAAGAGCGGTTCAAAGAAATCAACCGTGCCTACGAAGTCTTATCGGAGCCCGAGACGCGGGCCCGCTACGATCGCTTTGGGGAAGGGGGAGCCAGCGGCGGCTTCCAAGACGTGGGGGACATGGGGGGCTTCGCCGACATCTTCGAGAGCTTTTTCAGCGGTTTTGCCGGCGCCAACACCCAGACCCGGCGACGGGCGGGCCCGGTACGGGGAGACGACCTGCGGTTGGATTTGACCCTCGAGTTTCGGGAAGCGGTTTTCGGCGGCGAGAAGCAAATCAACATTTCCCATCAAGAAACCTGCCAAACCTGCAGCGGCAGTGGGGCCAAGCCTGGAACCAAGCCCCGCACCTGCGGCACCTGCGGCGGCAGCGGGCAAGTGCGGCGGGCCACCCGCACCCCCTTCGGCAGTTTTACCCAAGTTTCGGTGTGTCCCACCTGCAACGGCAGCGGGCAAGTCATTGAAGAGAAATGCGACGCCTGTGGCGGTGCCGGTACCGTCCAGGTTACCAAGAAACTCAAGATCACCATTCCGGCTGGCGTCGATAGCGGCACCCGGTTGCGGGTTTCTGGGGAAGGGGATAGCGGTCGCAAGGGCGGCCCCAGCGGGGACCTGTATGTGTACCTGTTTGTCAAATCCGATCCCGAATTTGCCCGGGAAGGGATCGACGTGTTGTCCACCGTGCGCATTAACTATTTGCAGGCCATTTTGGGCGATCGCCTGACGATTGAGACCGTGGACGGCAAAAAACCCTTGACCATTCCCGCCGGCACCCAACCCGGTACCGTTTTGTTGTTGGAGGGATTGGGGGTGCCCAAACTGGGGAATCCGGTGGCCCGGGGCGATCACCGGATCACGGTCGAAGTGGAAATTCCCACCAAATTGGCCAGCGAAGAGCGGGAAGCCCTCGAAAAATTGATGGAAAAATACAAAGGCGGCGGCGGCGCCAAAGGCGGTATTGGCACCTTTCTGGACGATTTGTTTCACAAGAAATAAAGGCGATCTCTGGGTATGGGTACCAGCACTTCGGCACCTCACCGCGCCCGCATTGACGAGAGCCAGGAATGCAGGCAGCGCCCCTGGGATCGGTAGACAGCGTTTTCGGATCTACGAAAACATCCGGGGCAAGCCCTCACCCCCAGGGCGGGTGCGAGCCGTGGCGTGGCCGCCGAACTTTAGTAGGTAACGGCTATAAATTGGTTTTGCCAATCTTTGCTGCCTTGTCCCAGAACGGCAGAAGGCATTAGGACTCGGCGGCCACCACCACCACCGGGATCGGACTGGTTGCGAGCACCGTTTGGGACACCGATCCCACCAAAACCTGGCGGTGTCCCCGTTTGCCCAGCACAATTTCCGTGGCGTGCCATGCTTGGGCTACCCGTACAATCTCCTCCGGGGTGTTGCCCACCGCCGTCAACCACCGATAGCGAATATCCGCCAACAGCCGCTGGCTTTCCTGTTGTAGGGATGCCAGTCCCGCCGGGTCTTCTTTTTGCAAGACGTGCAGCACCACCACCTCGCCATCGCTGCGCCGGGCCAAATCGGCTACCTTGGTCAGAACCACCGTCGCCAGTGCCGAGGTGTCCACCGCCGCCAAGAGCACCACGGGCTGCGACACCGCCACTTTGGTGGGGTCTACTTCTCCCTTGGTCAAGAGCTTGGGGGCAAAGGTTGGAATCGCCCAGGCCCCCAGGGGCGCCGTCACCAAAATCGAGAGTACCGCCAAGGCCAGGATCGTATCGCCCTCCGGCAGCCCCCGCGCCAAAGGGATAGCCCCGATCGCCGCCTGCACCGTGGCCTTGGCAGAATTGCCCGCCAACAAAAAGAGCCGTTCGCCGGGAGTCCAATTGCTGCCCAGGGTGGACAGGTACCAGCCCCCGTGACTTGTAGCGGGGAGACAGTGCCCACCGCTTCCGCCACAAGTCGGAACGGTAGGAGCCATCAGCCCAAAGGCGGTTGTGGCGAGCTCCATCGCCATTGCTGGTTGGGGTACTACGTTTTGCCGCTGCCGTCGGTTTGAATCCGAATTCGCACCTGGAGGTTGGTCAGGGCGGCCACCGGCTCGCTGCGATCCAGTTGGATTCGCACTTCCACCACGCGCACATCGGTACGGGTCGCAGGATCGGTGCCAATCACATCGTTTTTGGCAATTTGCAACCCAATGCGCTCCACGGTGCCCGTGAGGGTGCCGGCAAACACCGGCCGGTTGGGGTTGACGTTTTCCACGATCGCCCTTTGCCCGACCCGCACCCGCCCAAGGTCTTCTTCCGCCACCTCGGCGATCGCATACATGTTTTGGGTGTCGGCCAGAGTCACCAAGCCGTTGCTGCTCACCGCTTCCCCCGG
>DMPD01000352.1 GCA_003456125.1 Cyanobacteria bacterium UBA8156
GAAAGTGCCTTTTTTGGGTTGTTGGAGCAAATTCGACGCAACGAACAGCGCATTCGGGACGAGGTGGCGCGAAGCGTGCAGGCCCAAGAAGAATTGAAATTGGCTGCCGCCACCGAAGCCGAGGCGCAAATCCTCGAAGATGAAGTAGGCAACCTCCTGGACGTGGTGTCTCAGATGGAAGAGGGGAATTTGACCGTACAGGCCGAAGTCAGCGATCGGGCAACTGGGCTGGTGGCGGATACCCTCAACCGGCTGGCGGAGCAGTTGGCCTCCACGATCGCCGGGGTATTGGTGGCAGCACGGGAAGTAGCCAGCGGGGCGCGAGATTTGGAAGAGGCGGCGCAGATTGTGGCCAGCAACACCGTGGAGCAGGCGAAATCGGTAGCCCGGGGTCAGGAATTAACAGAGCAGGTAGCCGAAGCCGCCCGCACCTCCGCCGCCCAGACCGAGCGAGCCAACATCGCCTTGATGGCTGCTCGCCAAACCAGCGACAGCGGTCGGCTAGCCATTGAGAAGCTAATCGAAGGGATTGCCGTTTTGCAAGTCGGTACGGTGCAGATCGTGCAAAAGATGAAAACCCTGGGCGAATTCGTGGGCTTGGCGGAGCAATTTGTACAGGATCAAGGTCAAATTGCCTCGCTAACCCAGGTGCTAGCCATTAACGCCACCCTGGTAGCCGCCCGGGCTGCCGAGCAGCGGGATCCCAAGCAGTTCATTGGGGTCGCCCGGGAATTTGAGGCCTTGGCGGGGCAGGTGAATGCCTTGGCGACCCAAACCAACGAGGGGTTGTCGGTACTGCAACAGCGGACAGCGCAGATTCAAGCCGTTGTGTCTGCCGTAGACGGAGAAGTGCAACAGTTGGGGAACCTGGTGCAGGGCTTCACCACGGGGGTACAGCAATCCAGCGAAGCCTTCACCAGTGTGCAAGCCGAGCTAGCCAAAGCCGTGGAAGCCGGGCGGCAGATTGCGCAGACCAGTGTGGGCATTGCCTCAGCTTCGGCTTCTACCGCAAACTACATGAGCGAAATCGCCAAACTGGCAGAACGAACCGCCGAACTGACCCGGAACACCCGGCGGCGCTCCGAAAACATGGAGTTTCTGGCCCAACAGCTGTTGTCCGGAATTGGATTTTTCCGGGTCTCTGAATCGACCTTGGCCGCTGCCGCGGCGGCCGCACCCAAGCTGCAAGGAGAAAGCGATCGGCGAGAGCTGCCCTATGCCAAAGCTTTGGAAACGAGCGAAGAGTCGGTAGTCGATTACTTTGGCACATCAACTACAAGCCTAGCCACATTGCCGAGCATTGAAGTGGATGCCCAGTCTGCCGAAAAATCACCGACTCCGGTTGAGGAGCCACGGCGGTTTGGGGGAGATGGTGGTGGTCTGCGGGCTTGGAAAATTGAGCTTTTGGACGAGCCAAGCAATCTACCAAACGGTACCAACACCCGCGACTCTTCGTCTGACCAAGCATGGAATCGGACAGAGATCGCTATGGATCCTTCGCCCATGACCCAAATTTTCCAAGCAGCTTCTCGGCAGGTCGAGGCTATCTTTCCGTCGGGTTCTCCGGCGGTTGTCGAGCCAGAACCGGACTTGGAGATGGGTTTGGTCAAAAACCTTGAGGAAGAGAGTGAAATCATTCCGGAAGCGATCGACGAAGGCACGGTGGGGAGCCCCATCCCACCGGAGATTTGGCCAGAGGCGATCGGGGCGGTAGCGACACCACCGGTGGTAAGGGCTCCTTGGGAAGAAGATACCCAAATTGAATTGCCGGATGTGGGAACCGAAGCACCCTCTTTTGACTTTGGTCAGTTTCAGAACTCCCCGAGTTCTGAGTTGGCAGAGGCAGCGAACCCAGAGCCAGTGGTAGCCGTAGCCGAGACGGCAGCGGACTCTTGGGCCGTAGACGCCTTGACCGATACCGAGCCAGAAGTGGATTTGCTGGCGGGTTTAGCCCCTCCTCAAATTCAGCTAGACGATTCGTTTGAGATGCCCGAAATCTCCTTTGAGCCCGAGCAAACCACCGCCGGCGCGAGTTTGTTCGACATGCTGGAATCCGAATTGGAGGAAGGAGCCACCGATGCAGCCACCGGGTTGTTTGAGGAGCTTGTATCGACCAACGAGATGGAAACCGGTGAGGTTGCCAAAGAAGAAGTAGACCCTTTTGATGAAGTAGCTTCGTGAAGTGGTCGCACCATCGCCACAAAACAAAAATTGCCACAAAAATCGCTGCAAAAAAGTACCGTCCTGAAAGTCCGGTAGGGAAAGGGTAAGCAAGCCCGTTGCCAATGGTCGATATCAAGCCAGAACGGTTCCCATACAAAGTGCCAGCAAGAGGAGGAGACATGGTAAGAGGTTTGCCAGAAAGAGCACCGAGGTCATCCCAGGAAGATACTGCCATCCGGCGGCAGCCGCGGCACCCATGGCGGGATGCGCCGATTCAGTGGAAGCTCGGATTGGCTTCGGTGTTTACCGTCATCAGCTCGGTGTACCTCACGGGACTGGTGGCGGTACAGGTGGCGGGCAATAACCTGCGGCAACAACTCTCCGATCAGGCCGCATCCGAATTGGCCACGCTGCAAATCACTTACAACAACACCCTGCGACAGGACAAGCTCGGGTTTGGGTCACCGGCCGACGATGCCTTTGTCGAACAATCTTTGCGCACCGGCAAAACCAGTGAGCGACTGCGGCAAATTCTACAAAGCGAAACCACTTCCGATCGCCGCAAGGTGGAGTTGGTGGTTTTGGTGAACCGGGATGGGCGAATTCTGGAAACCGCTGCTTCGACGGTATACGGCGAGAAATACGATCCGGTACCGGATAGCCAAGGTGCAGGCATTGTGCAGCGGGCGATCGCTACCTCCACGGATGTGTGGGGCAACGACTTGATGACCGTCCAGCGGTTGGAGGTGGAAAATCCGGAATTGGCGAGCCGTTTGGGGGGAGGGCGGGATGCCTCCAGCGCTTTTTTGGTCAACTACATTGCCCGGCCCGTGATTGACGTTCAAGGCATCACCTTGGGAGCCGTTGTCTACGGCAACGTTTTGGACATCGAAGATGCCGGCATCGTCACGTCTGCCAACCGAGCCTTAAACGGTGGGTTTTCCGGGGCTTTTATCGGCAGACAGTTGGCTTTGGGCAGCCTTTTGGTTCAAGGTAGCGACGATATCTTAGAGCGGCAACGGGTAGACCAGTCTCGCACCCTGACGGCGTTGGCCGAGCGTCCGTTGGTGCTCAAACCCTCCGACGACAGCATCAACAGTTGGGAAGCGGCGGGGGGCAGCAACAGCTCGCCGGCTCCCACCGGCACCACCATTACCGGCGAGTTTGAGCTGGAAGGAAAAGTGTATACGTTGGCGGCTGCTCCCATCCTCAACCGGCAAGGACAGCCCGTGGGGGCTTTGGTACGCGGTACACCGCAGGAAAACCTGAACCTGCTGCTGGAACGAACCACCACGTCGATTGTCTTGGGGGGGGGGT
>DMPD01000079.1 GCA_003456125.1 Cyanobacteria bacterium UBA8156
CAAGATGACCACGATCCTCGGCATTCACCTGATGTTGTTGGGGGTGGGGGCTTGGCTGTTGGTGGCCAAGGCCATGTTTTGGGGTGGCTTGTTCGATCCCCATTTGGGGGCGGGCCGCGTGCGCGTGGTGACCGATCCGACTTTGAACCCGTTGCGGATTTTTGGGTACCTGTTTGGGGCGATCGGCAACGGCAAAGGCATGGCGGCGGTGAACTCCCTGGAGGACATTGTGGGGGGCCACGTCTGGGTGGGTTTGCTTTGCATCGGCGGCGGTTTTTGGCATCTGGTGACGGAACCAAGGGGCTGGGCCAAGAAAGTGTTGATTTTTTCGGGGGAGGCGTATCTCTCGTATAGTTTGGGGGCGATCGCCTACATGGCGTTGTTGGCGGCGTATTTTGTGTGGACGAACGATACAGCCTATCCGGCGGTGTTTTACGGGCCGGTGGAAACCCTGGAAAGTGCCCCCGGGGTGGTGACGGTGCGCGGTTGGTTGGCATCGTTTCACGCGGTGTTGGGGGTGTTGTTTTTGTTTGGTCACTTCTGGCATGCTTTGCGGGCGCGGGCGGCAGCTGCCGGTTTTGATTTGCAGGCGGGAAATTTGGTGCAGCCTTTTGGCGATCCGCAGGTGGGCAATTTGGCTACACCGGTGAATTCCTCTGACCTCACGTTGAATTTTGTCGGGAATTTGCCGATTTACCGGGAAGGGCTATCGCCTTTGACGCGGGGGCTAGAAATTGGCATGGCCCACGGCTATTGGTTGTTGGGGCCGTTCCTGAAGTTGTCGCCGTTGCGGGACACGCCGCAGGCCCATACGGTGGCGGTGGCCGCATCGACGGCCTTGCTGGTGGTTGCCACGTTGGCGATGTCGCTGTACGGAACCGTGTCCTTTCGGCGGGAATTGGTGATGGTGCCCCGGCCCGCCTACGAGCGATCGCTGCCGGGGTTGCCGCAGAGTTTGACGGTGGCGGAAAACTGGAGTCAGTTCTGCGGCGCGTTTCTGATTGGCGGCGTGGGGGGCGCTTGGGTGGCCGATGCCCTCTTGCAAAATTTGCCGCTGTGGACGGAGTCTTTGCCTCTGGGCTAGACCGGAGGTTCGGTTGAGGTTTGGGGAGAGCCGCCGATTTGGCTCTCCCTTTTTGTCCTAGAAATCTCGGTGCGGAGAATGGCGATGGTTCCCAATTTGTTGTTTGTGAGTGGCGGAGCCCATTGGGCGGCGATCGATCGCCCGTTGTTGCATCGTTTGGCTCCTTGCGGTCGTTTGGCCTATTGGCAATACCAAGCGGAAGCCGATGGCGAACACTCTTTGGAAGTGGCGTTGGTATTGCTCCACGATTATTTGAAAGGTTTGCCGCAGCCGGTGCATTTGGTGGGCCACGGGATGGGAGGCGTACTGGCTTGGTATTATGCGGCGGCTTACCCCGCACGGGTGCGATCGCTGGCATTGTTGGCGGTGGGGGCCAACCCGGCGGTGGACTGGCAAGCCCATTACTACCATTTACGGCAACTTTGGCCCTGTGCGCAAGCGGTAGCCTTGTCCCAGGTGGCGCGGATGTTGTTTGCCGTATCGGGCAGCGGTTTCACCTCGGTGTTAGCCGAAGATTTGATGTGGGGGGTATCTTTGCATTCCCTGTGGCGGCGGGGCCGCATGAGTCCGCCCGCGTTTGCAGGGCCGATATTTGTGGGTGTAGGGGGCGAAGATATTGTGGTGGCTCCCCCCCAATGGCAGCGGTGGCGACAAGCCCTGAAACCGGGCGATCGCTTTTGGATTTGTGCGGAGGGCCGCCACTTTTTCCACTACGAACACGCAGGGGCAGTGGCGCACCAACTGGCGGCATTTTGGCACGAGCGGGATGCGGCGATCGCCCGCTTGCCGGTGCCGGCCCCGCTAGCCGCCGGTTAGGCTTTGGCGAGGGTCAGGGTGACCCATTGTGAGAGGTGACCTGTGCAGGCTTCGTCGGCAAAGCCAACCGAACGCCGGGGATGAAGGATAGAATGAGAACCATGCTTTGGAAACGCTTGGTGGCAAAGTCTCGGCTGCAGTGGTTGGACAGCGCAGCGCAAGTCGATCGCGACCAGTGGAATGCCCTCGCCCAACCGTTGGCCACCCCGTTTTTGGAATGGGAATGGCTGGTCAACCTTGAGCGTGCGGGGTGCGCCGTACCGGCCGAAGGGTGGTTGCCCCGTCACCTCACCCTCTGGCAAGAGGATACCTTGGTGGCGATCGCCCCGTTGTACCTGAAGGGGCACAGCTACGGCGAGTTTGTATTCGATCACCAGTGGGCCGATTTGGCGTATCGGTTGGGCATCAACTACTACCCCAAATTGTTGGGGATGGCCCCCTTCACCCCCACCACGGGCTACCGATTTTTGATTCATCCGGACATCACCGATCCATTGCCTCTGGTGGACGAACTGCTGGCGGAAATCGATCGCTTTTGTCGGCAGCATCGGATTTCAGGATGTCATTTCTTGTTTGTGGAGCCGGCGTGGAAGGGCATTTTGGCCGAGCGGGATTTTTTGGTATGGCAGCACCACAGTTACATTTGGCAGAACCAAAACTTCCGTACCTTCGACGACTATTTGCAGAGTTTCAATGCCAACCAGCGGAAAAACATCAAAAAGG
>DMPD01000126.1 GCA_003456125.1 Cyanobacteria bacterium UBA8156
TTTAGAAGGTTTTTACAGTACGGGGCGGCCCCTCTCCGCCTGGCAGGGGGAAACGCCCCCCACCTATCCGATCTGGGCCTTCGGCTTGAATCTGCCCCCAGACCACGAAAATCGGTTGCAGCAGCGGGTGGAAGCCATGTTGGCCCAAGGTTGGTTGGCGGAAATTGAGGGATTGTGGCGGGATTTCGGCCCCGATTTGCCATTGTTGAATACCCTGGGCTACGCCGAAATGGCCCGGCATTTGCGGGGGGAATGGAGCCGAGAAGAGGCGATCGCCGCTACGGTGCAACGCACCCGCCAACTGGCCAAACAGCAACAGACCTGGTTTCGCCATCCCGAAAACGGGGGAAATGCTCCGTGGTTGGATCGGGAAACCGCCGTCTCCCAGATTCTCGAAAATTGCCAAAAAAACCGGCGAGGAAACGTATGATGGAGAAAAATGACGCGCCCCGGCGCGTCGGTCTTGTACCTAGCAGGGTTCACCGCGCCGATGTTTCCGAGCCATCCATGCCCCTAGCTCCCCTCGTCCCTTCCGGGAGAGGTGCTGGGGATGAGGGCAAACTCCTCAAGGTTCTGTGAAATATCTGCAACCAGCACCAACCCAACGATAGGGGGGAACATGGACATCAAATTGATCAACATCGGGTTTGGCAACATTGTGGCGGCCAATCGCGTGGTGGCGATCGTCAGTCCCGAGTCGGCCCCCATCAAACGCATCATTAGCGATGCCCGGGAGCGGGGCCAGCTGATCGATGCCACCTACGGCCGACGCACGCGGGCCGTCATTGTCACCGATTCCAGCCACGTGATTTTGTCGGCGATCCAACCGGAAACCGTGGCCAATCGTTTCATTGTCAGCAAAGAGAGTTTGGCAGAATGACCGGCCGGGCAGTCGTGGTCAGCGGGCCCAGCGGGGCCGGCAAAGGTACCCTCCTCAAACACCTGTTGGCACGACACCCCGATCGCCTGCGGTTGTCGGTGTCGGCCACGACGCGCTCACCGCGGCCGGGGGAAGTGGACGGACGGGATTACTACTTTCTGGATCGCGAAACCTTTGACCGGTGGCGGGAGGAGGGGCGTTTTTTGGAGTGGGCGGAGTATGCCGGCAACGGGTACGGCACTCCCCGCGAGCCGGTAGAGCAGGCGATCGCCGCCGGGTACACGGTAATTTTAGAGATTGATGTGCAGGGGGCCCGGCAAGTGGCCCGTACCTATCCCGAAGCCACCCAAATTTTTATCGCTCCACCCTCAAGGGCTGTTTTAACCGAACGGTTGCGGCAACGGGGCACCGATGAAGAAGGGGCGATCGCCCGGCGGTTGGCCCAGGCCGAGCAGGAATTGGCGGCCCAGGGGGAATTTGGGCGCGTGATTGTGAACGATCGCCTGGAGGTGGCGATCGAGCGGCTGGAAGCGGCTTTGTTGGGGCGGGTGTGGCGAGGGGCCACCGACATTTACGGTGAGGACTGGCGGGGGGTGGATCTCCAGGGGCAATCTTTGGGCGGTTTACGGGCCATTCGGGCGGATTTGCGCTGGGCTGAGGGGCAAGGAGTAGATCTCAGCGGCAGCGATCTGCGGGCCGCCGACCTGCGGGCAGGGGACTGGCGAGAGGCCAACCTCAGCGCAGCCTGTTTGGCGCGGGCGCGGTTGGAGGGGGCCGATTTGCGGGGGGCTAATCTGACTGACGCGATCCTCACCAACGCCCGCTACGATCGTCGCACCCAGTTTCCCGAAGGGTTTGCCTACACCAAGAGCGGGGCGATCGGGCCCGGGTCCCAACTCAACGGGGCGCGGTTGAACACCGGCGATTTGCGGGGAGCCGACTTGCAAGGAGCCAGTTTGCTGGGGGCATACCTCGGCGGCGCGGATTTAACGGGGGCGGATTTGCGGGGGGCCAAACTCAGTCAGGCCGATCTGCGGCAGGCCCATCTGACCGGAGCCAACCTAGCCGGGGCCCGACTCAACGGCGTGAATTGGGCCGGGGCCGATGTGCGGGGGGCAAACTGGCAAGATGCCATCTTGGAAACCCTAGAAGACATGGCCGGAGCAGATTTTGGCGAAGCCCGCAACCTGCCATCGGCAATTCGGGATTTGTGGTTGCGGCAGGAGGCGATCGCCTTAGACACCTGGAACCCTTTTACCCGGCGCACCACCCGAGAGAGTATACTCAAAGAACAACCATAATTTTGCCAAGACATGTCTCAGAACCGCCGGAGCCAAACCATTACCGCCGGAGTCCAACGCACCCCCAACCGTGCCCTGTTGCGAGCCGTTGGGTTCCGGGACGAAGATTTTGAGAAGCCCATTGTGGGGGTCGCCAACGGCTACAGCAACCTCACCCCCTGCAATGCCGGCATTGGGATTTTGGCCGAAGCGGCCATGGGGGCCATCCGTGAAGCCGGGGGCATGCCCCAAGTATTTGGCACCATCACCATCAGTGATGGCATTTCCATGGGCACCGAGGGCATGAAGTATTCCCTGGTGTCGCGGGAAGTCATTGCCGATGCCATCGAAACCGTGGTGGCCGGTCAGAGCATGGATGGGTTGTTGGCGACCGGCGGCTGCGATAAGAACATGCCCGGCGCGATGTTGGCGATCGCCCGGTTGAACGTGCCGTCGATTTTTGTGTATGGGGGCACGATCAAACCCGGCAAACTGGGGAACGAAGATTTGACGGTGGTGAGTGCTTTTGAGGCGGTGGGTTCCTACAGTGCCGGCAAGATCGACGCGGAGCGGCTGCAGGCGGTCGAGAAAAATGCCTGTCCGGGGTTTGGCTCCTGTGGGGGGATGTTTACGGCCAACACCATGTCTTCGGCGATCGAGGCCATGGGTTTGAGTTTGCCCTACACCTCCACCATGGCCGCCGAAAGCGTGGACAAGATCGAGAGTACGGTCCGCGCCGGTCAAGTGCTGTTGCGGGCGATCGAACAGCAAATTTTGCCCCAGGATTTGATCACCCGGAAATCCCTAGAAAATGCCATCTCGGTAATTATGGCCGTGGGAGGCTCCACCAACGCCGTGCTGCACCTGTTGGCGATCGCCCATGCTGCCGCCATTCCCCTCACCATTGATGATTTTGAGACCATTCGGCAACGGGTACCGGTGTTGTGCGATCTGAAACCATCGGGGCGGTTTGTGACCACCGATCTCCATGCGGCGGGGGGCATCCCCCAGGTGATGAAAATTTTGTTGAACGCGGGATTGTTGCACGGGGACACCCCCACCATCACCGGCGAGACCTTGGCCCAAACCCTGGTCAACGTACCGGATGCACCGGAACCCAACGACGTGATTCGGCCCATCGCTCGCCCGGTGTATGCCCAAGGACACTTGGCGATCCTCAAGGGCAATCTGGCCCCGGAAGGGTCGGTAGCCAAAATCAGCGGCGTGAAGCGGCCGCAATTGGAGGGGCCAGCCCGGGTGTTCGAGTCGGAAGAGGAGTGTTTGGAAGCCATCCTGGCGGGCAAAATCCAGGCTGGCGATGTGGTGGTGGTGCGCTACGAAGGGCCCAAGGGCGGCCCCGGCATGCGGGAGATGTTAGCCCCCACCAGTGCCATTGTGGGGGCGGGACTGGGGGATCAAGTGGGGTTGATCACCGATGGGCGGTTTTCCGGAGGCACCTATGGCTTGGTGGTGGGGCACGTAGCCCCAGAGGCGGCCGTAGGCGGCCCCATCGCCTTGGTGCAAGAAGGCGATCGCATCCGGATCGATGCCCACACCCGCAGCTTGGAACTGTTGATTGCGGACGAGGAATTGGCGGCGCGGCGGGCCCAATGGCAGCCCCGCCCCCCCCGTTACACCAAGGGCATTTTGGGCAAATACGCCAAACTGGTGGCCAGCAGCAGCTTGGGTGCCGTTACCGATCTGGACTTGTTCTAGGGGGATGTCAGGGTTTTGGCTGCGGTGTGATTTGCTGTGGTCGTTGGTGCGGCGTGACTTGTCGGCCAAATACCAGGGATCGGTGTTGGGCAATTTTTGGCCTTTGGCCAACCAACTGGTGCAACTGCTCATCTATACCTACGTTTTTTCCGTCATCCTGAAGGTACGCCTCGACCTCAAGGGCATGCCGGAAGGGAACATCACCTTTGGCCTGTGGGTGTTTGCCGGCTTGGTGCCCTGGTTTGCTTTTACCACGGGGTTGTTTCAGTCGGCCCGGGCGGTGATCGACCAACCCAACCTGGTGAAGAAGGTGGTGTTCCCCCTGAAATTGTTGCCCTTGGTGCCGATTCTTTCCGCTTTTTTGGAAAGCTCTATGGGGCTGATGGCGTTGATTGTGGCCGCGGCGATCGCCACTGGCAAAGTCCACCTCACCTTGGGTTTGTTGCCGTTGGTGTGGGTGCCCCAACTGTTGTTTACGACGGGTTTGGGCTACTTTGCCGCTTCCTTGTCGGTGTTTTTGCGGGATGTCCCACAGACCGTGGCGGTGGTTCTCAACATCTGGTTTTACCTCACGCCGTTGGTGTATCCGGCCCGCTCCATTCCCGAAGCCTGGCGACCGTGGGTGTTGTGGTGCAACCCCATCGCGGCGATCGCCGAAACCTACCGGGATTTGATCTTAGCCGGGCAGGTACAACACGGGGCGGAATGGGCCACGGCCACGGCGATCGCCCTGTTGGTGTTTGGGGTGGGCAACCGTTGTTACGATCGGCTCCGGCCGGCCTTTGCCGATACGCTGTAACGCTGGTGTGTATAGCAGTTGCCATGTTAG
>DMPD01000292.1 GCA_003456125.1 Cyanobacteria bacterium UBA8156
AGTGCCGAGCTGGGGTTGTTGGCGGCGGATTTGTTGCATTTGGCAACGGTGCCCCCCCTGTGCCCCCCCTACGAGAGCACCAGCAACGGCTCCGTGAGCATCGGCTGGGAATTTGGTCAGTTGGCGGAGCGGCTGACCAAAACCGGCCGCGAATTGGCAATGACCGTGGGCACCCTCCAACGGCGATCGCAGGCTACCCGCCTGGCGATGGAAACGGTGGTGGCGGGGGTGAAAGTGCTGGCGAAGCGCCCCCAGTCTTTACCGACCCTGCCCGGTCAACCCCTCGCGGTGTCGGCGGAGCCTTCCGGGCCAAAAACCTAGCCGGGAGTGCGGGGAGCCCCTTCATCCCAACGAGCGGCAAAGGCTTCCACGGTAAAAATGCCATCGATATAGGGCAGATGGCCCGCGGGGGCCGTCGCCCGGAAGGTGACCTCCGTTTCCCGTTTCCAACGAAAGGTGTCTTCTTCCATCGCCACCAACTTGCTGAGGGGGTTTTGGTAGTAGCCCCAGCCTACCCGTTCCCCGAACACAATCCAAGCCATGCCCCGATCCCAACGCTGGGCCGCACACTGTCGCCAAATTTGGCCCTGCACGCTGAAGCCGAACCGATTTTGGCTATAACTGCGCCACAGACGATCGGCAATCCACAAATCCGCCCAGGGGATGGTGGCAATCGCTTTGGGATTGAGGCGGCGGTGCTTGGGGGCCCCGCACAACCGGGCGATCGCCTCTTTTGTCCAGCAATTGGCATCAAACCAGCGTCCTTGTTGGAGGAGGGTTTGCAGGGTGTCGTAGACCATGCCGCTGGGGGGAAACAACGCCAACGCCTGTTTGGCGCGGGGGCGATCCGAGCCCCGCAGCAAGGCGATCGCGGTTTGGCGGACGGTGGGGTCTTCGTCCCTGAGGGCCCGGATCAGGGCATCGAGACCCCGTTCACCGTAACGTTCGGCTTGGTGCAGGGCCGCAATTCGTTGGTGCGGAACGGGCGATCGCAGGGGTTTTTGGAGGGCAGCAAAGCCCCCCAAGACCAGACTGCTGCTGCCGGGGCGGTGGGTTTCGCTCAACACCCCATCATGGGGTTGGGGAATTTCAGACGGTTCCGGCATCGTGCCCCCTGCGGCAGGCTATCCTAAACCCTACTGGAAAATGCTGTACTAGAGAAACCCCACGCTTTTCTTTGCAGACATTGCGCTTGGCTCTGGGTCGTTTGCCGCCGCCCCCAGCCCATCTCCCAGAACGGGCGCGGGGGGGCAAAAGAGTGACCCATGCCTCTTAATTTCTTGCTTGAAACATCGGTATCTTTAGACTTCTCGCAACACACAGACCTATGGAATTTTCGGTTTCGCAGCTCCTGGAAAGTTTTGCCGACGACAAATTGTTTGCCCCCAAGCTCATCGAAAAAAAGCTGGGATTGGCCGATAGTGAAGCCGCCAGCCACCGGCTCCAAATTGCTTTGGATGCCCTCACCCGCATTGGTCTTCTGGAAAAAGACAAAGGTCGGTATCGACGACTGGAGGGGGAAGCGCTGGTGGTGGGCAAGCTGCGATGCTCCAGCCGGGGCTTTTGCTTTGCCATTCAGGAATCGGGCAGCGGCGACGATATCTACATCCGCGAAAGCCGACTGAACAGTGCTTGGAACGGCGATCGCGTCTTGGTCAAGGTGACCAAAGACGGGATGCGTCGCCGCAGTCCCGAAGGCGAAGTGCGGTTGATTTTGGATCGGGCGAATCCGACGCTATTGGCCACGGTCAAAGCCGTGGAAGAGGGGTACCGCGCCTTTCCCCTAGACGATCGCCTTTCCTGCCCGGTGGAACTAGAAGCAGATGCCGACCATCCCGACTTGAGCGCCGCGGCCGATTGCTTGGTGCATTTGGAAATGCGGCGGTATCCCATTGGCGATCGCCCCGCTTTAGCCCGCATTGCCGCCATTTTGGGGAGCGATGCCGAGTCGGCCTCCGACCTGGAATTGGTGCGCTGCAAACACAACCTGCCGCGGGAGTTTGCCGCCGAGGCGATCGCCTGGGGACAGGGAGCCCAACCGACCCCCACCGAGCTGGTGCGGCGGGATTTACGGCGGGAACCGGCCGTTGCCCTCCACAACAACCTGGCTTTTTCGCTGGAGCCGGTCGCCGGGGGGTGGCAGTTGGCGGTACACATCCCCGATGTCGCCGCCTGTGTACCGGCCGGCTCGGAATTGGATGCGATCGCCGCCGAGCGGGTGCGTTCGTTTTTGTTTGCGGGCAAAGGCGTACCCATGTTGCCGCCGCTGCCAATCTTCGATGGTTTGGAATACCCAACGGTTTCGGTGTTGTTTGAGCTGGACGAAAGCGGCAACACCACTGCCTTTGCCATTGAACCGACCCTGATTTCGCCCTACCGGTTGACCGAAGCTGCGGCCCAAAACCTGGTTTCTGGCCAGGGAGACCGGGAACCGGCAATCGCCAAAATGCTGGAAGCGCTGGTGGCCCTGCATCCCAAACTGGCGGCCCAACGGCCCGATGGCTTCGGCTTGGAATTGCCGTTCCCCCTCAGCCAAGAAGTGGATGAGAACCCCAGCGGTCTGCCGGTCGAGCGCCCCGGTCAAACCGTAACGGCGGCCTTCCGCGAAGTACTGATTTTGGCCAATCGGGCGATCGGGGCCCACTTGGTGGCCCTGGATTTGCCGGGGGTGTTTCGGGTGCAGGGCCCCCCAGATGCGGCCGATGTCAACGATTGGCTGCGGTTGCTGCAATGCTCCGGTCTGAGTGTGCCCACCGATCTCGAAGCGGTGACCCTCGCCGACCTCAGCGGGGCCATGGCCCAAATCCAGACCCTCACCGATGCCCACCGGCGGCAAATTCTGAGCTACAGTCTCCTGGGGATTTTGCCAGGGGGGGAATACAGCCGCAACAAAGGCAACCACTTTGGCTTGGGCATTGTCGATCGAGCCTACGCCCACGCGGTAGACCCCGCCAACCGCTACGTAGACTTGCTCAACCAACGATTGCTGCACCTGGTGTTTACCGAAGGGCGCGATCGCCGCAGCAGTCGCTCCAAAGATGGGGTGAACCTCCGGGATTCCCGCTGCCATGGTCAAGTCAGTTGGAGTGTGCTGCCCTCCGAAAGCGAACGGGCTTTCCGGCAGCGGATCGAGGCCCTAGAGAGCAAATTCAACGCTCAAGAAGCCCTGTACCGCAAAGCCCTCAAGGACTTGGACGGTCTGCGCAAAGCCGAAAAAATGAAACCACGCATTGGGCAAAACTTTTACGGCATCGTCAGCAGCGTGCTTTCCTACGGCTTTTTTGTCACCCTCGAAGACCTGTTGGTCGAGGGTTTGGTGCATGTCAGCTCCCTCAAGGACGACTGGTACGAACTGCCGCAGTCCGGGAATCGCAGCCGGGGCAAACAACCCCAAACCCGCCTGGTGGGCCGCCGCAGCGGCCGAGAATATGCCCTGGGGGCGCGAATTGAAGTACAGGTGCGGAGCGTCGATTATTACCGACAGCAAATCGACTTGGTCGCCACCGCCAGCCTGGCCGCCGAAGCAGCGGAAAATGTTGACGCAGTCAGCGAGGAATAGTTGCCCCACCATCGCGAAAAGCGGTTACAATACGCGCGAGCTGGCCCACCGGCGATCGCCATCAAGCCTGCTTCCCGCCCCCCCCTTGGATGCCCTATGCCCTGCCCACCGGGTTCACTTGTTTCTTTCCTGAGTTAACTTGTTTATCGGGTTAACTTAAGATAAACCGGCACTTCTAAGAGTGCGTTCCTGACAGGGCATTTCTGAAATCGATCGTGCAAAAGCAATCGTGCAGCAAGCAAGGCTCACAAAACAAAACCAGAAACCCGATCCAGCCGCAAGGAAGACCGTCAGGGAAGCCCCAGGGGTAAAGCCGGAGAATTCGGTCAAAATTGCCGAGTAGCCGTATCGTAGTAGTGGATTGCAAGAGTGGGTTAGAGGAGTGGGTTAGAGGAGTGGGTTAGAGGAGTGGGTTAGAGGAGTGGGTGGAGCAGCCGCCAGAACACAGAGCACGAAATGGGTGACGGCGGAGCGGTAGAACGAGTTTGCGGACGACCCTATGCCATAAATAGCGCCATGAACAGCGAAGAATTTCTGCTAGACCGAATGGAATCGAACGGTGAGGCCCTCAAGACAGGTCTCGGCAAGCTTATTGCGTTTGTGCAGCAGCTCGACGTTCCGAACGATCCCAGCAGCGCCTTAGCGCTGGAAGGATTGCAGGTTTCGGTGAACGTGGATGCCGAGGGGCGCTTGGCGTTGGCGACGGGAGGAGCCCTCACCCTGCATTTCCGGCTTCAACCCAGCACGAAACCGGCCCCCAGTGTGCCGACTCCGGTCGCTCCCGTCGATGATTTGCAGAAACTGGATGCTTTTCTGGTGGCCGGCTCATGGCAGGCCGCCAACCGTGAGACCTGGAATGTATTGTGCCAGGGCTTGGGCAAACCACCGGGCACACCCCTGACCCCTGGGGACATAGTCCAACTGCCCTGCGAACTGCTGCAAAAAATCGATCGCCTCTGGAGCGATCGCAGCGGTGGCAAATTCGGGTTTCAGGCCCAGAAAAAAGTTTACTGAGGGTCAGGGTCTCCACCCCACCTCCTCGCCTTCGCCAATCGCAAGCAGAAAGTCAGGCAGGTCAGCGGTAGGGAAAAATTGGAAGCGCAGTCAAAACGCGGTAAAGAGGAACAGAGGAGGCAATCCATTGGGGAAAATGGGTTGCAGAGAAACCAGGGGCAAGCAAAAAGCGAAAGGGAATTGGGAGGCAGTTGTGGATCCAGAAAAGCAGAAGCAAATCATCGGATACTTTTTGGAAGAAGCCCTCGAGCACGTTGAGACCATCGAAAAAGGGTTACTCGACATCGAAACCATGGTGGCCGATCCAGAAATGGTCAATGAGGTTTTTCGGGCTGCCCACTCCATTAAGGGCGGGGCGGGGATGTTAGGGTTTTCCAGTATTCAACATACCGCGCACCGTTTTGAGGACTACTTCAAGGTCTTGCGGGAAGACCCCAACTTTCAGATAGACCAAACGGCGCAAAGTCTGTTCCTCTCGGCTCTGGACGGTCTTAAGGAGCTGTTGGATCAGTTGCAGTCGGAGGAGGGTTTGTCGGACGCTACGGCCACCAGTATCACCGAACGTTTGCAACCGGTGTTTGCGAAGTTGCAAGCCCACTTGGGATTTGCTGGCGATCGGGAAGCGGCCCCCGCTGTGGACAATCGCAAAGAAATCCTCATCGTCTTCCAGAAGGAGGTGCCACAGCGGTTGCGGGAGATGCTGGAACTGTTCAAGCAGCCGGACACGCCGACCGGCCGCCAAAAGCTCCGCGCACTGTGTGAGGGTTTGCGCCAACTGGGTGAGCGCTACCAACTGAAAGCTTGGCAAGAACTCCTGGCGGCGGTGCACGAGGCAGTCGGTAATTCCGCCCTTTCCTACAAGGCGATCGCTCCGTTGGCCATCAAGGAAATCAAGCAGGCCCAAGAATTGGTCTTGGCCCAGCGGGCTTCGGAGATTGCTGTTCCCGCGGCACTGCGCAAAACCATCCCGATGACCGTCTCCCAAACCAACGGCAAACCGGACAGTTGGCTGGTCTTTGTGGAGCAAGTAGGCTGGCGGGTGATGGATAGTTGGGTCGGGGACAGTGGCTTGCGGTACAACCTGGATGCTCCTACCGGTCATTTGCCGGCACCCATCTGGCTGGCGAGCTGGAATCAAACCCAAGATGGAGAAGGGCGGGCCCTCGAAAAGGAATACAGCGCTTGGCGGCAAAAACTTTCCGATTGCGGACTCTAGGCTGGATTGGCCTAGGTCTGGGTAGTCTTTGGCTCACGGGTTGCGCCGAAACGCCGACCGGTATCTGGCTAGAGCGAGCCCTTGCCCCCACCCCGTCCATGGTCGA
>DMPD01000073.1 GCA_003456125.1 Cyanobacteria bacterium UBA8156
CCGGCTTGATGTCGCAGTGCACCGCCCCCAAATCGTGAATGCCCTGCAACCCCGCCAACACCCCCACCACCAAATCCCGAATTTGCGGCCAGGTCAGAGGCGATCGCCGTTCAATGGGCTCCCGGAGGGTGCCCCCCTCACAGTACTCCGCCACCAAAAACCGCCGATTTTCTTCGTGGAGCAACGTGTAGGTGGCCATCACATTGGGATGCTGCAACGCCAACGGCAACCGTAACTCCCGCAACAGGTTCCGCGTCGGAAACGCCAGCTTGCTCAATTCCTTGAGGGCCACCAAGCCCCCACCCCGCCGCTCACAGGCACAAAACACCTTGCCAAATTGACCGCGCCCCACCAACCCCCACAGCCGGTAGCGAGGCTCCTGCGGACGCTTCATCGCCGCCCCCCAATGCTTGTTACTACCATGACCGAAAACCGGCGGCCCATCCCCCAAACGTCGCCCCCGTTAACATTTCTTTGCAAAGGCACCGGGTGGGAGCGGGGCCAGTAAGATAGGAACAGGGTACAAAAAACGTTACATCAAGCTGTTTGGCTTTGCGCTCGACCTTCAGCAAGATTTTCCGGTTGTCCAACTCATCCTTGGGCAGATCCATTCTTGGACCCGCCTTTTGACATCTGTGCTTTTGCCCACTTTTAATGCGTTGAAAAAATGAGTCAAGCATCTATACCGTCGGGCGATGTGCCCAGCATGGGTCGCCGCCAATTGATGAATTTGTTGATGTGGAGTTCGGCAGCGGTGACCGCCGGCGGTGGCTTGTATGCCTTCGTCAGCTTCTTTGTGCCGTCGGCCAGCGGTGGTGCCGGTGGTGGCGTGACGGCCAAAGATGCCCAGGGCAACGACCTGGCGGCCTCGAAGTTTCTGGCCGAACACCAACCGGGCGATCGGGTCTTGGCCCAGGGCTTGAAGGGAGATCCCACCTATGTGGTGGTGACCGAAGATCGCGAAATTGCCAACTACGGTCTGAATGCAGTGTGTACCCACCTGGGGTGTGTGGTGCCCTGGAATGCGGCCGAAAACAAGTTCATTTGTCCGTGCCACGGCTCCCAGTACAACACGGAAGGGAAAGTGGTGCGTGGGCCAGCGCCGTTGTCGTTGGCGTTGGCGCATGCCACCGTCGAAAACGAAAAGGTACAATTCACCCCCTGGACCGAAACCGATTTTCGGACTGGCGAAGCCCCGTGGTGGGCCTAACTTTTGCAAACCGCTCTATAACCCCTATTCCTATGAAGTTTGGTATGTCTGGAAAGGGCCTGCGGGCCCTTAGCCCCCGTTTGTGCGGGGCGGTCTCTTTGGTGGCGGTGATGGTGGCGGTGATGGTAGGACTGGGGGCGAAGCCGGTGGCCGCCTATCCGTACTATGCCCAGGCGGCCTACGAAAATCCCCGCGAAGCGACAGGGCGGATTGTGTGCGCCAATTGTCACTTGGCGGCCAAACCCGTGCAACTGGAGTTGCCCCACTCCGTCAAGCCGGATACGGTGTTTGAGGCGGTGGTGAAGGTGCCCTACGACCTCAATACCCAGCAGGTGTTGGGAGATGGCAGCAAAGGCGGTTTGAATGTAGGGGCGGTGTTGGTGTTGCCGGAAGGGTTCAAAATTGCCCCCGAAGACCGAATTCCGGAAGAAATGAAGGAAAAAGTCGGCGATACCTACTATCAACCCTACAGCGATGATAAAGAAAACATCGTGTTGGTGGGGCCTGTCCCCGGCGAAGAATACCAAGAGATTGTCTTCCCGGTGCTTGCGCCTGACCCCAGCAAGGACAAGAACGTGAGTTTCTTGAAGTATGCGGTGCATGCCGGAGGCAATCGCGGCCGCGGGCAGTTGTATCCGACAGGGGCAAAGAGCAACAATGCCCGTTACGATGCACCGGCTTCGGGTCAAATCACGGCGATTACCGAGGTCGAGCCCAACGATGATGAGGGTTTCCCCGGTGGCTACAAGCTGGAAATCGCCACGGATAAGGGCACGACGGTAGACGAAGTGGTGCCGTTTGGGCCCCAGTTGCTGGTGAAAGCCGGCCAAACGGTGACGGCGGGGCAACCCCTGACCAACGACCCGAATATGGGTGGCTTTGGGCAAATGGATGGGGAAATTGTGTTGCAAGACCCCCGTCGCATTCAGTGGTTGTTGGCGTTCTTTGCAGCGATTACGGTCACCCAAATCCTGTTTGTGCTGAAGAAGAAGCAAATCGAAAAGGTGCAGGCGGCCGAAGGGATTTAGTTCTTCCCAAAGCCTTCCTCTGGGCATCCCCCTTTCCCCTGGAAAGGGGGAATTTTTTGCGGCACCCCATGGGCAAGTTTTTCCCCAACCCCTTCGCCGCGAAGGGGAGCCGGATGCCAAATCCTTCCCTGGGAGAGGGATTTAAGGTGAGGAAATTCATTCCCCCTCGGCCACCAACCGCCGAACCGTCAGGACATCCCCCATTTGCGATAGTTGGCGCAACACCGCTTCCAGTTGGGGGCGATCGCGAATGTCCAACCGGAGATCAATGGAAGCGGACTGATTGGGGGCCGTTGTGACGTTGGCCGCCCGCACGTTGATCCGCCGTTCCGACAGCCGATTGAGGATGTCCCCAAACACCCCGACCCGATCCAGCACTTCCACCCGCACATCCACCGGATAGGTCGCCGGCCGTCCGTTGGTCGCCACATTCGGATTCCAGCGCACCGGCAATTGGCGAGCTGGGGCGATCGCCGCGACATTGGCACAATCCTGGCGGTGGATGGCAATGCTGCGGTGGCCGCTGAAGGGCACAATCCCCAGAATGGCATCGCCCGGCAGCGGGCAACAACACCCCGCAAAATGATGCACGGCTCCCTCAATGCCCAAAATCGGCGCTTTGCTGGTGGTGACCGGCGTGACGGCGTAGGTGGGCAACTTCACCGCCGGTTCGGGCCGCTCTTCCTCCCGGAGGCGATGGGCCACGGCGATCGCCGAGAGTTCGCCATAACCAATGGCCGCCAACAAATCTTCGACCGAGTGGAGGTTGCACCGTTCCACCACCTGCTCCATCCGTTCCGACTTCAGCAGGTTCTCAAAACCGGCTTTGCCCATTTCCTTTTCCAGAGCGGCCCGCCCCTGGGCGGTGTGCTCCTCTCGACACTCTTTTTTGAACCATTGCCGTACCCGGTTTTTGGCCGTACCGGTGGCGGCGAACTGAATCCAATCGTAGTGGGGATGGGCATTCTTCTGGGTGAGAATTTCCACAATGTCGCCGTTGTGCAACACCCGATCCAACGGCACAATCCGCCGATTCACCATCGCCCCAGCGCAGTGATTTCCCACCTCCGTGTGAATCCGGTAGGCAAAATCGACCGGGGTAGCCCCCACCGGCAAACAATACACATCCCCCTTCGGACTGAACACATACACCTCAGTATCAAAGAAGTTATCCTTCAGGGACTCCATGTATTCCCGGTCGTCCTTGACCTCCTTTTGCCACTCCACCAACTGCCGCAGCCAGTTGAACTTTTCGTCGTCGCGACTGGAGCCAAAATCACTGGAACGGGTCTCTTTGTACTTCCAATGGGCGGCAATGCCGTATTCCGCCACGTGGTGCATTTCCCAGGTGCGAATTTGCACTTCGAGGGGCTGGCCCTGGGGCCCCACCACGGCCGTGTGCAACGATTGATAGCGGTTCGGCTTGGGCAAACCAATGTAATCCTTGAAGCGTCCCGGAATCGGGCGGAAACATTCGTGTACCTCCGCCAATACCCGATAGCACTCCGGTGAAGTTTCCACGATCGCCCGCACCGCCAAGATATCAAAAATCTCGTGATAGGGTTTCTGTTGGAGCTGCATCTTGCTGTAAATGCCATACAGATGCTTGGGACGACCGCTCACCTCAAAGTTTTGCAGACCGGCGGCCCGGAGCCGGTTTTTCAAATCCGTGACCATCTCTTCAATGAGGGCTTCCCGGTTGCGCCGGGTATCCGCCACCAAGCCTTGCATCTCCCGGTAGGCCTCCGGCTGCAGGTATTTGAACGCCAAATCCTCCAATTCCCACTTGATTTGCCAGATTCCCAACCGGTTCGCCAGGGGGGCAAAAATTTCCATCGTTTCTCGCGCAATCAGCACCTGTTTTTCCGGCTTGAGATGCTCCAGGGTGCGCATGTTGTGCAGGCGATCGGCCAATTTCACCACAATCACCCGAATATCTTGGGCCATCGCCAAAAACATCCGCCGGAAGTTCTCCGCCTGCCGCTCCGTCTTGCTGGCAAAATTGAACTTGGATAACTTGGTGACCCCCTCCACCAAGGTGCGCACTTCTACCCCAAACAGCCCTTCCAGATCGTCGCCGGTGATCTCGGTGTCTTCGATGATGTCGTGCAAAAAACCAGCGGCGACCATTGCCCGATCGCCGCCCAAATTTCGCAAAATTGTCGCCACCTGTACCGGATGCAGGATGTACGGTTCCCCCGATGCCCGATACTGCCCTTCGTGGCGATCGCGCGCAAACCGGTAGGCCTTTGCAATCTTCTGATGCTCCGGGCGATCGGGCTCCCGCAAACACTCCTGCAACCAGAGGGGCAAAGCAACATCCGTGCCTACATCATTTACATCAGTGGCACCTTCGCCGGAGCGGCGGTCGTCGAGGTGGCGGTCCATAGGTTGGCTTGACAATGGGGTATCTGGTATTGTAACGCACACACACGGGGTCGCAACCGATGCGCATTGTTCATCTGGCCGATCTTCACCTCGGCTTTCGGGCCTATCACCGGCTCACCGACCGGGGGATCAACCGCCGGGAAGCGGATGTGTTTGCCGCCTTCCGCGAGGCCCTCGATCGCGCCGCCGAGTTGCAGCCGGATGCAGTACTGATGGCCGGCGATGTGTTTCATGTGCCCCGCCCCAGCAACTATGCCCTGGTGCAGTCCCAAGCCGAGTTGTTCCGGTTTCGCCAGAAGTGCCCCGCGCCGGTGGTGATGATTGCCGGCAACCATGAATCGGTGCGCTCTGCGGACAACCGTTGCATTCTGGAATTGCTGACGGCGGTGCCGGGGGTGCAAGCGGTGACGGAAAATCCCGAAGCGGTGACGGTGGGAGACCTCCGGGTGGTTTGCCTGCCCCACAACAGCTTGTCCCGTCTGCCCACCATCGATTTGCGGCCCGATCCCCAGGCTCTGTACAATGTGTTGATGCTGCACGGCACTGTGGATAGCAACCGCATCAACGACTACGGGGGCTACGATGTGCCGGCGGATTTGCTGGAACTCCCCTGGGATTACGTCGCCTGCGGTCACTACCATACCTACACCCATCTGGGCCGCCACGCCTACTACGCCGGGGCGATCGAACGCACCAGCAACAACATCTGGCAAGAAGCCAACGAAGAGAAGGGGTTTATCGGATTTGACCTCGCCAACCACCAAGCCCATTTCCATGCATTGCACAAACCCCGCCCCACCATCGATTTGCCCCCCATCGACGCTTTTGGCAAAGACGTGGCCACCCTCAACCAAGAACTAGCCGCAAACGTGGCGGCGATCGACATCACCGATAAACTGGTGCGGCAACGGATCGTGAACCTCCCCAAAAGCCAACAGTCCCAGTTGGATGCCCGGCTACTGCGGCAATGGCAGACCCAAGCGGTACACTATT
>DMPD01000211.1 GCA_003456125.1 Cyanobacteria bacterium UBA8156
TCTAGACTGTTGAACAGTATTGATAAAGCCTTGATCCTGAAATAGCTCTTTGTAGGCAGCAGCCACTGCTGTCGATTCCTTTTTCGCTGCTTCTCTTATTAGAGGGTCGGTAAAATAGTAAACCAGGATATCAAAAAGAGCTCGATTGAATTTTTTTGATTTTCTCACGTCTAGTCTTCGCGCAAATGTGTCTGTACCAAGAATTTCCAGACCACACTCTACAGCCTCTTCAATTTCTTGAATTATGAGATTAAAGCCTTCTTTCTCCTGAGACCAATGTTCAGAAAATTGCTTGCAAGTTTCATCTAAAAATGCACGCAGCTTGCCTCGATACTCCGGCAAACGCTTTTGGAATGCCAGCGTGCGGAGCAATAACTCAGCATCTCCCATACGGGGATCGGGATGCTTTGGGAAAAAATTTTTCATCACCGGCATGCGACTCGAGTGATAGTCGATCTGGTCGATGAACTCTCCAGGATACAGGGACAATCGCAGCTCCTGAAAATTCAGCCGAACGCTCCCTTGATTTAAACGACTAAAAACGGTGAACAGGAATTCTTCATGTGGCCAATCTCGCAGAAAAATAGCGCGGATAGATTGGTTTTCATATGCTCTTGCAAAGTCCTCATGATTATCTTTTAAGCCTTGATAACTTTTACCTTCGAGGTCTTTTAAGAACTCCAATTTTTTTAGTGGAAACCCGTTGTGTTCATCTCCATTAAACTGACTTTCACCAAAAAATTGGAGAATAGACAATAGCCTTTGCTTCCCATCTAATACAATGAACTTACCTCGTGCCTTTTTTTCTTCTGCCAAAACAATGTTAGGTACAGGGATACCCAATATCAAAGATTCAATCAAGCGGCTTTTGCGCGAGATATCCCAGGCATCTCGGCGCTGAAACTTTGGATTCAAGACAATATTTCCGCTACGGATTTGGTTCTTGAGCGTTTCGGTAGTCCAATCGGTGCCGTAGACAACTGTTTTTGAGATTTTTTCAAGGTCAAGCTCGCTGAAATCCGTAGTTTCTTCTTCTTCTTCCCAAGGAGAATAATCGGGCGATCCTTCGGTAAGCAAGTCTGCATGCTGGGGTTGGTCTTCTTTGCGGGAAGCGGTGTTTTTGCGAGCCATGCTAATTGCTGCGAACGTTTGGTTGTAACTATGTTACCAAGAATGTGCCGTACCCTAGCCGATCGCTTCGGTGCGGTTGGCGATGCCAAAGGGAATGTGTACCATGGCCCCAATTTCCGATCGCAAGTGGCTGCGCTGGTCGTCGAAAAAGATATGGGGTTGCAACCGGGCCAAAATCCGACTTTTTTCCATACCCCCCAAAAAGAATGCCTCGTTCACACTCACGCCCCAATGTTCGAGGGTGAGGATCACCCGTTCGTGGGCCGGGGCGCTGCGGGCCGTCACGATCGCCGTGCGCAGGCGATCGCCCGCCAGGGATTGCAGCCAAGCCAACTTCTGCAACAGGTCTGCCAGGGGCCCCGGCCGATGGGGAATGTGGGCCCGGGCCGCTTCGTAGCTCTGAAAAGCCGCCAAGTCCTGTTCTTTGAAGACGGTTTCCGCTTCGTCGTCGGCGACCACCCCATCGAAATCAAACGCGATCCGTAGCTCGGTGGTTTCTTCGGTGACCGTAGATCCTTGCCCCAGCACCACGCCGGCCGGATAGCCCGCGGCGATCGCCTGTTGCACATCGGCCCCGTTGGCGGACAAAAACAATGCGGCATTAAAGGCCGGCGCATAGCCAAAGGGCGGCTTGCCTGCGGTAAACGCCGCCCGGGAAATGTTCAGACCGTAGTGCTGAATCGAGCGAAAAACCCGCCGCCCCGTCGCCGCTGAGTTTCGGGACAGCAACACCACCTCCACCGGCTGCACCTCCGGTAACCAGGTGTTGAGGGCTAAAAACCGTTGGATAAACGGGAAGGCGACCCCCGGCATCAACGGTACATCCAAGTGCTGCTCCTGAAAGACACGGTAGGCTTTGGCTCCCTCCCGCTCAAATACCCCATGGGATTCGGTTAAATCAAACAAGGCGCTGGAGGCGATCGCCACCACCAGCTTTTCTTCGATTGGGAAGGGCATGGGGTTTCTCTCTGGGCAATTTTCTAAAGGTAACCTCCCTTTGCACCGGCAAGTCATCTCACGGCAACGCCCGTATTGCTGAGAACCGGTGCGATGCCCCGACGACCCATTGTTAAAGTTGTCCTACACAAAATGCCGCCGGAAGTAATTGCGCAAAATGGCTACCACCCAGCCCCGATAAAAAAATTGATCGTAGCGATCGCCCTCGAAGCATTTTGGCCAGCGTTCCCGCCAGCGCGCGCGCACGTGGGGTCGCCCAAAATGCAGCAACTCAAACAACCCCTCCGACCGCCCCTGCCAATAAAACCGCTGCTCGAACCATTTTTCCGTCAGGCGATCGCCGCGAATGTGGTGCAACACTTCGGCATCCGGCACATACCACACCTCAAAGCCCGCTCGATCGATGCGGTAACACATCTCGATATCCCCGTAGCTCATCAACGAGCGGCCTTTGCGATCGAAGCAATCCAGAAAATAACCGCACCGGGCAAAGGCCTCTCGCCGCAACGCCATGTTGGCTCCCCGCGGATAGTCGTTGTAGCGTAGTTTTTCTACTTCTTCCCCGCGATCGAAATTGCTGATGTACAACCCCAACCGTTCGTCGATCCAAGGGGGCGGCGGACTGGCAAACTGGGCGATTACCTTCCCCCCCAAAGCGTAGGCCTGGGGGCGCGCCGCAAAATGGTTCAGAATGTTTTGCAACCAATAGGGCGGAACCGTGGCATCGTCGTCCAAAAACGCCACAATCTCCCCGGTGCTGTGACGAATGCCACAATTGCGGGCGTTGTTGAGTCCCAATTTCGGTTCCGAAACGTAGCGCACCCCCTGGGGATGGGCGATCGCCCACTGTTGCAACAACGCCCGGCTGTCTGCCCCCGAACAATTGTCCACAATGACCAACTCCCAAGGCTCGTGCACCACCAAAGCCTGCAACGATGCCAAGGTTGGCAAAATGGCTTCCCCCCGATCCTTGGTGGGCAAAATCACGCTGGCTTTCACAACCAACCCCAAGGCAACAACGGTTTATCCTATCGCGGCCGGCCCTTTCCCAAGCAGCGGTTTCTAAAACCCTGTGATGGCAGCAGAGAGGCTGATGAAAACACTCTC
>DMPD01000248.1 GCA_003456125.1 Cyanobacteria bacterium UBA8156
CCCCCCCCTCCCGATCGCCGCCCAGCACCCGCACCCCCGCTTCCGGGGCCATCGCCCCCCCCGCCGTCAGCGTGCTGAGACGCTCCAACGTCGGGGCGATCGCCCGCTGATAGCCCCAGGCCTGAAACACCTCATTCAGCCGGGTCTCCAGCCACTGCTTTTGCGCCACGTCCAGGGGCAGCAAATCCCGTGCCCCCTCCGGCAAACGCCGCATTTTGTTCGCTCCTCTGCTCTGGCGGGCTTGATCTTACCGCACTCTAGGAATCCCCGCCCAACCATCCGAAAAAGCCCTTTTTGTTCTTGCGACCGTCAATGTCCCCTTGCCGCAATTTTTCCAAGTTTTTTAATGCGATTTCATTTTGGCTATCAAGCTTCAGGGCCTGTTGAAAACTAACCTTGGCCATTCCAATAATTTTTTTGTTTAGATAAACCAAACCCAAAAGAGTTTGAATTTGACTGTTGTTGCTGTGTTGGGGCAACAACTGCCGCAACCGGGCCAAGGCTTGGTCCCACTCTTGGGCTTGGATGTAGCCTTCGGCTTGGGCTAGGGCATCCGCTAGGGAACGCGCCGACGGTGGCGAGGGATTGGCCTTGACCGGCGCGGGGGGCAGCACCGGTTCCACTGGCACATACCCCTCTGCAAACAAAATGTAAAACAAATTTAATTCACTGAGTTGTTCCGAAACGGCCATCACCCGGTCGAAGAAGGTGTATTGGGACTCCGCCAAGCTCTGCACCGCCCGTTCGTAGTTGGGGAGGGTGGGCATCGCCATATAGCGTTGTGTTGTGGGAAAGGTGGCCACGATGGGCTGGTTCTTTTTCAGCAACTGTTTGCCAATCAACCGCATCAGGGTTTGGTACTCTCCCCGCCCCTTCACGGACCAAATCGCAGCGTAGGCAGGGCTTACCAATTTCGCAAAGTACTGACAGGCGCGCTCGGCTTCGTGGTGGCACACATCGGGGTGCAACATCTTGGCCAGGGTGGTGTAGCGGTGGCGAATCTGTACACTGTCGGCCGTGAGGGGTACCCCCAACGCCGCAAAATAGTCGTTGGTGGTGTACTGCCCCAAACCCTTGCCAATCCGAAAGTTTTCCGGCGATCGCCCCATGGTATTTTCCCGATGGTTCCTCAGCTTAACCGAAACTTTACCTATATTGGGTGTTCTCTCTATAAATTCTACAAACACCTCATGCCATAGCGGAAGTTTCTTGCTTCATGCCAGTCCCTGCAGACAGGCGATCGCCCGTTGCCAAATTACGGTGACGGTCGCCTCGTTTTCAAGGCAGAGGCATTCCGGGTCGAGCCAGCGGACTTGTCCGGTAAGGGTATCGCCGGTTTTGAGGGTGAGGCGCACCGACTGCTGTTCGCGTACGAGGCGATGGAGGGCCCGCACACTCGGCAAAGTAATGTTCAGCTCCGGGTTGGCGGCGGCGGTGGCCAAGGGGGCCGCGGCTTTGGGTTGTTCTTGTTTGTATTTTTTTTCCAGCTCGGTCAGGTAGAGGTAAACGGCATCTACCCCTTTCTCGTAGAGCTTCGCGGCTTCACCTTTGGTAATCATGGGGTTTACCGACCAAACTGGACAAAAGCGAGGGCGTGGTGCCAAACAATGGTGCCGTTGGCCGAACCATCGTCAATGCAGAGGCATTCGGTATCCAGCCATTTAAGGGTGCCGTGGAGGGTATCGCCGGTGGCCAATTTGACGGTCACCACCTCTTTGCTGCGAATGGTGGCGTGCAAGCGGCGGATGCTGGGCAGGGTAATGTCCAACTCCTTTTGGCTGGGGCTGGCGGCGGCTGGGGCTTCCGACATACAACACTCCTTCAGGTTAGCCCCAATTCTACCTTGAGTTGGGCAAGGGCATGGGGGGCCACATAGCGATCGCACCGGAGCAGGTGCAACGGCCGGGTACGTTCGCTCCGCACGGCCCGCACGGCGGCCGAGAGTTCGGCTTCCCCTCCATGGCCAACAACGATGGTATGGGCGGCGCGGGCAATCTGCTCCAAACGGTAGGTATCTTGGGGCAGCACCGTTGAAACCAGCAAATCCGGGCGTTCGCTGTGGATGATGGTCGCCGCCAAGCGCAGGGCGCCGGTGCTGGGGGAAACCAGCCCCAAACGACTGTGGGGGGGCATTTCCTGGACAGTCTTCAGTTCGGTTTGGTAATCGTAGATATCGATCGGCAGCAGACGGCCCGGGCGATCGCCCAGAGCTGCTTGGGCGTAGGGGAACAGAAAGCGCGTGGTGACGAGGGTTTTGGGCGGTAGGGGGCCGTCGGCCAGGGCTTCGATCGCCAGGGGTTGCACCGCCACATTGAGGGCCCCCGCCAGTTCCCGCACCAAAATTTCCCCAATGCCGGGGTCTTCTTGGAGGTATAACACCAGCACCCCGGCGCGGCTTTGCAACCGTCGGTCTACTTCCCCTTGCACCAGGCTGGGGATATCGGTCAGCGGACACCCCAGGGCCAACAACCGCTCGATGCCTTCCCGCACCGCTTGGCTCTGGGCGTCCGGGGCAATCCCTGACCGCTGGCACACATACACACCGGCCCCTTCCCGCGTTTCCACAAACCCTTTGGCTTTGAGCAGTTGATAGGTTTTGCTAACGGTGTTGCGGTGGATGCCGGTGTAGGCCGCCATCTGCCGGATGCTGGGCAACCGTTTGCCGGGGGGGTACACCCCCGAAGCAATGGCCAAACACAGGCGATCGTAGAGTTGTACGGAGGGCGGCACCTCCCCATCGGTGGCAATGGCAAACGACATGGTTACTCCCTTGGCATAGTCTTTTGCGGTGATCTCTATTGGTTGGCACCGGCCGCCGGTATTTCTCTGAAACGCCAGCATTGCCCAGAACCAAGGACGGGGGCGGTGCCCCTGCGACCCATTTTTAGAGGTGACTTTTTTATTCAAACCGAGGGCCTTGACCTTGGCAACCCCGATCCATATTTCCGCTTTTCTTGACGCTCTGGGGCTGTCTGTGTATTATCGGCGCGATGTGAAGGAGTTCAAACGGCTATGAACAAGGGTGAATTGGTGGAGGCGATCGCCGACCGGGCTTCGGTCTCGCGCAAAGAAGCAGAAGTGGTGCTCAATGCCGCCCTCGAAACCATTGTGGATGCGGTTTCGGAAGGCAACAAGGTGACCCTCGTGGGGTTTGGTTCCTTTGAGAGCCGGGTACGGCAGGCCCGGGAAGGCCGCAACCCCCAAACCGGGAAAAAAATGACCATCCCGGAAACGGTGGTACCGGCTTTTTCGGCCGGGAAACTGTTCAAAGAGAAGGTTTCGATCCACAACTAGCCCTCCGCAATTGGAGCTGGGTGGGCCGGCCACCGATACGCTGTGAATTTCCCGCGATCCCCAAGCCGGCCCTTGAACCTCCCTCGGCATTGGACTGGCTCGTCCCAGGGGGGGATCGAGATGGGGGCGCAAGGCTGGGGACAGAGGGAGAGGCAGAGGGAAAGAGATACAATGAGAAGCCAGAAAGGCAGCAGGGTCAGATTCGGTGAGCGAGTTTCGTGGATTTGGGGAACCTCCCCAGCGTTCTACCAACGAAGAGAAGGTACAGAAGCGGCAAAAGCAGCGCCAGCAAGCCGCCAGCAAATACGAAAACATGGTGAAGCAGGGATTGCCGGCCTTCAACATTTTTGTGCGGCCCGAGGCCGACAGTCCTTGGTTTCCGGTGGGCACCCTGGCCGTAGAGCGCAGTGATAAGATTAGCGCCGCCATTTTTCAGCAAGAGAAAGAGCTAACCGCGGGGGCCATCCGGTTGTTTCCGAAGTTGCGGCCCCACGCCGATCGCCTAGAGTACGGCTATCAACTCAAAGAATTTCCCGATGAAGAAATTCGGGTGGCGGTGCGGCCCCAACCCACCCTCTGGGATACCCTGCGACAGCGTTGGGCGGCGTGGCGCTCGGGTTCAGGGTAGCAATGGCCCTTCCTGAAAGGTGTGCCAGTTCCGGTCTACCCATTGTTGAATTTCCCGCCGGAAGCGATCGGGGGCAAAGCGGAGGGCGTTGGCGCGGCACTGTTCGGGGGTGAAGCGCTCGGGATGGCGCTGCCGTTGTTCCTCAAAAGCTCGGAGGGTGGCCAACAGGCTGGCGGGGGTCTGTTCGTCAAACCACAACCCGGTGCGATCGGGGCCAATGGTTTCGGTGGCTCCCCCCCGGCCCAAGGCAATGACCGGCGTGCCACAGGCTTGGGCTTCGACCACGGTAATGCCAAAATCTTCTTCGGCGGCAAAGACAAAGGCTTGGGCCTTCTGCAAAAAGCCTGCGAGGCGATCGGGCGGTTGATACCCCACAAAATGGATGTTGGCACCGGCGTGTTGCTCAATCTTGGCGCGTTCGGGGCCGTCGCCGATCACCACCAAGGGGCGATCGCCCCATTGGCGGAAGGCCTCGACCACGACATCTACCCTTTTGTAGGGGACAAAGCGGGCAGCGGTCACGTAAAAGGGTTCGCGGGGGGCGGTGTTCAGGGCAAATGACTCGACATCGACCGGCGGGTAGATGACCTGGGCTGGGCGACGGTAACACTTGGCGATGCGACGGGCAATGTATTGGGAATTGGCGGCGAAAGCGTCTACCCCCTGGGCACTGTGGCGATCCCACTGCCGCAATTGGTGCAACAACCAGCGGGCGGGCCAACTGCTGGGGCGATCGCCCAGGTACTGGTGTTGCAAATCCCAGGCGTAGCGCATGGGGGAGTGAACGTAGCACAGGTGCAACTGATCGGGCCCGGTCAGCACACCTTTGGCCACCGCATGGTGGCTGGAAATCACCAAATCGTAGCCGGTCAGGTTCAACTGCTCGATGGCCAGGGGCATCCAAGGCAAATACCGGCGAAAATGCTGGCGAGCCCCCGGCCAGTGCTGAAGAAAGCTGGTGTGTACGGGTTTCCCTGCCAAAAAAGCGCGGTGTTCGGGGGGCAAGAAATCCACCACCGCAAACAGATCGGCCTGGGGAAATACCTGCAACAGTTGGGCCAACACCCGTTCGGAACCGGCGTAGGTTGTCAGCCATTCGTGCACCAGGGCGACCCTCATGGCTCCATCTCCAACCGCTGCTTCGCCCCTGATTGCGCGGCGGGCACCCGAGTGTATTCCTGTCTGGTGGAGAGGGGGGCAACAAAGGCCATGGTTGCTTTATCAACAATTATTGCTATCCTACGGGCTAATGATAGAGTGGTTAGGAACCCCATTGGGGGCCAGTGCCTACTTTTGGTGTTTGTCGGGCTATGGAACCCCCACCCCAGCTACCCATGGACGATCCCAAATCCGGCCAAAATCTCGATGGCCAGAGTTTTGGCAACCAGAGTCCCGGTTCTGTTACCGGCAAAGCTTCTCGGGCCCAGAATCCATCCCAAAACCCCTCCCAAAACCCAAATCCGCGCCCGCCCAGTGCCGCCGACTATCGGATTTCGCCGCTGGATTTGGTAAAGCAGCGCGCCCCTAAGTCTCAACAAGCGCCGGATTTGGGTGGAGCTACGGCCCTGTTGGCCGAATTTGATGCCGCGGAGCGTTCGGAAGCCTTTTCCCGGGTGTTGCAAAAGCTGATTCGCTCCCGTCACAATTTTGTGCCGGAATTGCTGATCCGCCTCAACCAAGGGGAGCTGGCGATCGCCAAGAAGTCGGCGTTGGCATTGGGATATTTGCGATCGCCCCAGGCGGTGCCGGCCCTGCAAAAAGCGGCTTTGAACCCCCAGCGGTTGTTGTTTCCGCAGGCGACGACAGCCCTCAGTCACATTGGCACCCCGGATGCCGTCAAGGCGTTGGTGGAGTTGTTGCGATCGGCGGCCCCCAATGTGCAGGCGGCGGCGGCGAAGGCGCTGGGGCGCAACAGTTTGCCAGCGGTATCCCCGTTGGTAGATGCCCTGAAACGGGGGGACGATCTGGTGAAGGTGCATGCGGCCCATTCGTTGGGGCAAATTGCCTCGCCGCTGGCGGTGACGGCGTTGGTGAATACGCTGGCCCACCCATCCCGGGTGTTGCGGTTGGAGGCGGCCTGGGCCCTGGGGCAAATTCGTTCCCCTTTGGCGGCGTATCCGTTGGCCGCCCTGTTGACCGATAACGATGTGGGCATTCAATCCCAGGCGGCCCAATCCCTCAAACAAATTGGGGCGCCCGCTTTGCCGGCCTTGACCGAGATGCTGAACAATACGGCGAGCAATACGCGCGCGGTGGCCGCCCGGACGTTGGGGCAAATGGGTCTGATGGAAGCGGTTCCCCTCTTGATTGAAGTTTTGCAAAACGATGAACTTCCGTTTGTGCGCTGCGATGCGGCGACGGCGTTGGGAGAAATTGGCTCCTATGAGGCAGTGTTTGCCCTCAGCCAACACCTGATGAGCGGCGATCGGGCCGTCCAAGGGACGGTCGAACGGGCGCTGCGGCGCGTGGATTCGGCGGAAGCCCGGCAGGCATTGGCCACCTATCAACGGACGTTGGCCGTGCCCGGCTATGCGGTGGCGGTGCGCCCCCCCCTCGAAAACACGGAAGACGCTACCCTGCTTCAGTGGTAACCGTGGGCACCCTCTGTTGCTTATGGCTTGTAGCCTGTCCAGAAAACAAATCGCATGACCGCACCGGTACAAGTTGAACCAAGTGGCCACGATGCAGTGAGGGCAAACCCGCCAGAAGTGCGATGGCAGTCTGGTAATGGACGTTCCTGCCTGTATCACGGCGATAGTTTGGAACTCATGGCTTCGCTGCCTGCCGAGAGCGTAGATTGTATCTGGACGGATCCTCCCTACAACCTTTCCAATGACGGGATCACTTGCGTGGCTGGGCGTATGGTTAAGGTGAACAAAGGGGAATGGGATCGGAGCCAAGGGGCTGAGCGCGATCATGCGTTTAACAAAGCCTGGTTGGCGGCTTGCTATCGTCTACTCAAACCCACGGGCACCATATGGGTTACGGGTACTTTGCACGTGTACCCATCCGTTGGCTTTGCGATGCAGCAGCTTGGTTTCCGCATTCTCAATGACATTATCTGGGAAAAAGTGGCTCCCCCTCCCAATCTAGGATGCCGCTGTTTTACCCATGCGACGGAGTTGGTATTGTGGGCAACCAAGGCGCGGAAAGGGAAAGAGCGTTACACGTTTAATTATGAAGAAATGAAATCCGAAAATGGCGATCGACAGATGAAAAACCTCTGGCGAATGCCGGCTCCCGGTAAAGCCGAAAAAATTTACGGCAAACACCCAACCCAAAAGCCGATCGCGCTCGTTTCCCGATGTCTGCGCGCCAGTACCAACCCCGGTGATTTGGTTTTGAATCCTTTTGCGGGTTCTTCGACCACAGGAGTTGCGGCTTTGTCTCTCGGTCGGGAATCTATCGGCTGTGAAGTAGATATAGGTCATATGGTGACTTTCTCTCTAATGTGCCTTAGTCTGTAGTCAAATTCATAATCCAGCGAATCCAGCCGATAACACTTTGCGCCCGCCGCCGCAGAGTTTCGCCCTCTATACCTAATCCTGCCTCCTGCATGAATTTAACAATCTCGCTGACCACTGGTGGTTCTGCATTAGTTAAATAGTAACGAACTGCCTCACGAAAGACTTTTCGAGACAAAATCAACTCTACCAAAGCGAGGTTGCGTGTTCTCGGCTCTTTACGCATGATGCAGGAACCGAAATCAGTTAATGAGTAGGTAACGCCTTGGTCGGCTACTTGCACCCTATCAATTAAACCTAAGTAGCGACCCGCGTTTGTGTAGTATTGGGTTTGCCGCACATCGAAATCATAGTTTGTCGTTATTTCCTCTTGAGTGAGCGAACTTTTGGAATATAGTTGTGCCAGAAGATCGATCACTCGCTCAAAGCGGTCAGCTTGTGGAAACGGCACGTCGTCGGTTGGTTCTGGTTTTATGTTAACCTGATTCAAAATACGGCGAATATCTTCCACTTCAATTTCAGTTGGCACAATCCGGTAATGCTTACGGCGAATCAATTGCAGTGAGTTGTAATTATTGGGATCGGTGAAATTGTAGACGTAGAAAGAGAAAATCTCATTTGAATAAGTGAAAAATACCGGGACAACTGGCTTGAGTAGTTTACTCGACCACAACCGGTAAGGATAATACAACTGCCTGATATGGAAATCTTCGATGGATTGGTTCTTTGCCTCCACTATGGAAAACAACTCGATACCTTCGTAACCAGCATCTATTTCTAACTGTGCATTACTAACGCTAAGATTTTTTGACTGTGGCGAACCGGCTTTGGGAAATGTTGAGATAGAAAAATCAAATTTGCCAGTTGTCATACGGCCAAAGACAGTTAGCACGACTTCCTGATCTAAAACATCTGTAATAAGTCCAGCGTGTTGAGCGCACAATAAGGCTGATGACTCGGAATAAAGGTCTGTCGCCAAAATAGATTCTAAGCCAATGGGTAGATTGGCTTCCTGAACTTCTTCATTGTCGAAAGACGGCAACTTGGCATAACAATTGAATCGCCCAATAACATAAGACCTACGCGAATCAGACAAAATGGAGAGGTCGTTTTTCTTGAATATATGAGGCCGATTGATGCTGTGATCGAATTTGGTCATCAACCTAGCTTCGCGTTCTTTATTGATGTCCGACGCCAAAATCGAGTAAGCACCCTCAGCGTCCACTCGCTTTAGAATATAGTCAATTTAATTAAAAATGACGCGGTTGTGTGGTAGAGTGAAAGACAAACCTAATTCTCAGTCTTACGATGTCTTACATCCTTGATTTACGGACAAAAGTGGTTGGGGTTA
>DMPD01000152.1 GCA_003456125.1 Cyanobacteria bacterium UBA8156
CAAGGGTCGCCCGTCCAGTTTTTCCCAGGGAAACGGCACCGCGGGGCGATCGCCCGGTTGATGGTAGGGCCCCGTAAAGTAAAAATGCGGCGGCCAATGGGCCCGAGGAAACTCCAGGGCCGGCGGCTCCTGGCACAAAATCAAGCGGGGGGAATTGTAGGAAGTTTCGGGGGGGAGTCCCCATTGCTGCCGATACCGGGCCCGTAACTGAAACAGCCGCCGCCCCAACGGCGAGCCGATCGCCCTCACCAACCGATGGGCCAGGCGCGATCGCCAGGAAGGTCGGTAGGGCCAGGGCAAAAACACCGGCGGCACATCGGGATCGGGATCGATCGGCAACGCACTGCAGACCGTCGCAAAGGGCAAACCCAAATGCGCCGCCACCGTGCCCCCCTCCGGCGACAACTGATCCACCACCAAGGCTGTCACGTTTTCCGCTTGCAGGATGGCGGGGGCCGCCGCCAAGAACGTTTCGGCCACCCGATAAAACCACCGCAACGTGAGCAACACCGCCGGAATGCCCTGGGTGCGCCCCAGTTGCTCCAAGAGAGCCGCACTGGGCAGGTCTCCCACCGCCACAAACCGGAGACCCGCCGCCTCAATTTTGGGACGGGCATCGGGCAAGCCGAAATAGGTGACCCGGTGACCCCGCCGTTGCAGTTCCCGGCCCAGTGGGATCATGGTGTGGAGATGGCCCGTTTCCGCCGGACAACACAACCCAAAATGCTTCACAATTTTCCCTAAAAATTGGGATCGGTGGTGAATACCATATCAAACAGCGCCGCGGGGTAAACCTCATCGGTCGCCAGGCGCTGGGGGCGGGGCCCCAACACGTAGCCGGTGTAGCCCAATTCCTGCAACGGTCGCCGCACATCCATTTGCGAAAACCCCAACTTTGCCAAGCCGAATTGATTCACTTCCAGGATCACCACCGGCGGCCGCCACCGCGCTAGGGTGGCCTGCGCCCCGGCCAAGACCAAGGGTTCTGCCCCCTCCGTATCGATTTTCAGGAGCCGCAGGGGCGGCCCCTCCGCCGTTAACAAAGAATCCAGGGGGCGCATCGGTGCGGTGGCCTGCCGCGGGGTCTGGGCACTTTGCTGGTTAAAGGGATGCGCGCCCACATCCCACAGGGCGTGGCCGCCATCGTTGTCGGCATTCACAAAAAACGAGATTTCGCCGCAGCGATCGCCAATGGCCCCCAAAACCGGATCCACCTGGGTAAAACCGTTGATTTGCAGGTGATAGCTCAGGCGCTGGAAATTGGGCAAAGACAATTCACAGGCCAAGACCCGACCGGTTTCCCCCACCAACGCCGCCGCCAACAGGGTGTAGTAGCCGACGTGGGCCCCCACATCCACCGCCCGATCGCCCGGCCGCAGGTACCGTGCAAACAAAAGACTGGTAGCCGGTTCATAGAGTTGGTTGTGGGTCAGGGCCTGCCACAGCAGCCCCTGGGTAAACTCCTGGGGGTTCAGGAAGAATTGGAGGGTAAAGGGGGGGCAATCGCCCGGGGCAAAGGCGATTTTCACCGGCTGGCCGGCCAGCGTGACCGGGGTTACATCCGTCATGGGGGGGTACCTTAAAAGAAAGACAGGGACGATACCGGTCTGTTGTACAGTGAGGGTGTTTGCGTTTGGCGGGAGACGTTATGACCGGTACTACGGAATTGCTGACCGACTTCGACATCAACGATACCTTAAACCATGCGGCCACCATCCAAACGGTGATTACCAGCATGGACCCCGACAAAACCGCTGTGGTCAATCAAACCAACAACACCTGGAAATTTAAGTACGGTACGGTGGAAGTGGTGGTCAACATTACCGGCGAAGAGCCAACGGATATTTTTACGGTTTTTTCCCAGGTATTGACCTACCCGGTTAAAGACGAAGCCCGCTTGCTGAAGCTGTTGCTGGAGAAAAACGCCACCGAAACCATGGAAGCCCGTTACGCCATTCAAGACGGTCAGGTTTTGGTGTTGGCTTCGCGGTCGGTGGAAGACCTGTCTGCCGCCGAAATTTCGCGCATTATCACCATTGTGGCGTCGATCGCCGACGAGGTGGATGAACCCCTCCAACAAGAGTTTGCCGCCTGAGGGGACGACCGTCCGGCTGATTCCCTACCAAGAACACACCGGCGCCCAAGCCATGGCGATCGATGCCTGGCTGTTTCGGGTTTGGGGCCCCCAACACCAGCGGCCGGTGTTGCGATTTTACGGTTGGCAAACCCCCGCCCTCTCCCTTGGTTTCCACCAAGACCCCCTACCGGCGGTGACCCTGCCCCAGGTGAAACGGCCGACGGGGGGGCGGGCGATCCTGCACGGTGAGGATCTTTGCTATGCGGTGGTGGCTCCGGCCCGGGGGCGATCGCGCCTGGCCAACTACCAGCACTTCTGTCGGTTTTTGACGGTGGGGCTAGCCCACTGGGGTTTGACGGCGGTTTTTGGCACGGAAAAAGAGCCGCCAGCCTCCCCCAATTGTTTTGCCGGTACCAGTCCGGCGGATTTGCAGGTAGCCGGTCGCAAATTGGTGGGCAGTGCCCAGTCCCAACGGCGGGATTGGGTGTTGCAACACGGATCGGTGCAGCGGGTGCCCGATCGCCCCCGATGGCAGGAAATTTTGGGGCAAGCCCCGGCGGGTCTCGACGAGTGGTTGCAGCCGGTGCCCTCCCCCCAGGCGATCGCTGCGGTGTTGGCCGCCGCCGCCGCGACCACCTACAGTTGGGAGTTGGCGGAAGAGCCCCTGACGATGGCAGAATGGTCGGAAATTGTCCTGTGGGAAGAACAATGGCGGATGCAGACCTCCTCGAAGTATTGACCTACCCCGCCGAAACCGAAATCAATGTGCCGGTGGTGATTCAGGGGCGCTATAACCCCGATCGCATTGTGCGGGTAGCGGCGATCGCCGAGGATCGGTTTCCGCTGAAGGTATTGCAAACGCCGGCCACGGGCCTCTGGGAAATTCCCGCCAACAACGGCTTTCAGCAGGCGGGGTTACGGTGGTTTCGGGTACAGGGTTTTGACCAAAACGAGGTCTTGCTCGACGATGACCTATTTCGGATTGTGGTGCGGCCGCCGGCCCTGACGTTTACCCTGCGTGCCGATACGGTGTTCAAGGCCAGTACCAGCGATTCCCGGTTGTTGCCGGATGGACAAAAAGTAGATCTCAAGGCCGGTACCGTGTTGCGGGCCTATCGGTACGGAGCGATCGACAACCATTTCAAGGTGTACCTCACGGAACCGGTACCCCCCGTCGGCGATTTCGGCTATTTGTGGCAACCCCATGTGGAGGTGACGCTGCCGTGGACGTTGCGCTGCGAAGTCGATACCTGGTTCGGGATTGACCCCTTGCCCCCCGAAGATTTGCCGAGCGATCGCCGGGTGGCCCTACCGGCCGGAACGATTTTGAATGTCCTCAGCCACAGCAGCCAGGGGAACTACGTGCGGGTGCAGTTGGCCCAACCTCTGGCCCCCGTCGGCCCCGAAGGCTTCTTGCGGCGGCAGGGCCTGACCCTTTCCCGCCTCGGCGAAACCCTGTACCTATCGCCGTTGCCGGAGGTGCCCCTGGCCGATGCCACCCTGCAAATTACCCAACGTACCTTTTTCAAGCGCACGACCGACCAGGCGGGCCAGCTCCCCGAAAGCGATCGCGCATTGTTGGAGCCGGGGGCCCGCTATCCGGTGTTGGCCTACAGTTGCGAGCGGGGGCATTTTCGGGTGCGGTTGGCGGAAACGGTGCCCCCCGTCGGCCGGGAAGGGTTTTTCTTTGCCCAACACGTGTTGTTGACCCGCAACGGGCAACCCATCCCCTACGACCCCAATTTGCGGGTGTTGACGGCCCGGCGGAACACGTTCTTCAAGAAATATCCCCTGGATACCCAGGTGTTGGATCGGAGCGATCGCGTGGAATTGTTGGCCGGTCAAACCTGCGGCGTGCTCGACTACGCCTTGGCCAAAGACCATGTGCGGGTGACCCTCGCCACGGGTCTGCCGCCGGTGGGCGATCGCGGTTATGTGTATAGACCCCACGTGCAATTGCAGCAGGGGGAACGTACCATCAGCCTCCAACCGGAGCGGCGGGTATTGGGGGTGGTGTATTTTTCGCAGCGGGACAATCCCCGCGACCCGCTGGTGACCTGCAACGTCACCACCATTGCCATGGTGTTGTACTTTCACGGGGTACGGCCCCGCCAGCGGGGCACCCAGCTCGAAGACGAGTTGTACCAGTGGATTATCGAACGTCACGGGCGATCGGCACGGGGTGACAACAGCGTTTTGCAGCGGTTGTACTACGCCTACGGCTTTCGGGGGGGCTTCAACACCAATCGGACTTGGGCCCAAATTCGCCACGAAATTGACCAGGGGCGGCCGGTGGCGATCGGCGGTCAATTTGTGCGCAGCCCCGCCGGCCACATCGTCTGTGTGGTTGGGTACACCCGCGAAGGTTTGATTGTGCATGACCCCTACGGCGATGCCCGCACCGGCTACAGCGTCACCGAGGGGCCCGCTTTGTTGTATACCTACCGCTTTCTGACCCAGGAACTGGTGGGGGACGGCACCACCTGGGCCCATTTCATCCTGCCAAACTAGGAGTGTTGCCAATCTATGCCCACCCTAAATCCAAACTTGTGCACCTGCAAAAGGGACCTGCTCCCATGCTCTGTTGCTTAGAGTGGATTGGTTTTCTACCTGTCTCCCCGCGGTAGAGGTGTTATGGCTTTGAGGCGAGCGGATTGGAATCCTTGGCAGTTGAAAGAGTGTTACCAAAGCGGTTTGTTTAGCAACAATTTCACTAGAAAAAAGCGTATCGAAGTACGTAACAAGCCTAACAAAGCTTCTATCAAAAAATTCGCCACACGAACGAAAGTTGCTTTCGGTTTGGATTCTTCGGTTGTTACAGAAACACACTCTAAACCGGGGAAGAGTTTTTCTGGTGTGCTGGAATCCTCAAAATAATTTATTGTGTCTACGTTCGATTTGGATTCTTTGATTTTTGAAGAAACAAAATCTGAATTGTGATCTAGATTTTCTGGCTTACTAGAATCGTCAAGATGATTTATTTTGTCTCCTTTATTGGATTGCTCGGAAAATAGGGATTGTATCCATGTCAACAATGTAGACTCTACCCAAGGAGCAATGAAGATGGCGATACTAAGTTCCAGCAAAAAATCGAAGACAGCATGAATATAGTCGTTTCGGATAGA
>DMPD01000357.1 GCA_003456125.1 Cyanobacteria bacterium UBA8156
CAAGGTTCAGGACTCAAAGTCTATAACTCAAGGGTATAACTCAAAATGGGTGATCTTAAGTAGCTTTTGAGCCTTTGCAGCCTCATTCAAGATTTTTACTTAAGACTCTTCAGACTCTTTGAAAAGTCGCTTAAAGTTCTCAAGTTTAAGGGTCTCAAGTGGAATAGAACACAGGAATGCCAACCCGCAGGTTTTGGTGAGCCAGAAGCAGTGCTTTACAAGCTAGAGGCTCAAAAACCGGTGCTGACTGCCACCGAGACGATCTCAACGATCTCAAGGTCAACCACAAGGCTCATCGGACTACCACTCGAACTATCAGCCATGGGCATCACCTCCTTCTTCCTAATTGGTTTTGACTCAGGGTTTACTCACCCAATATAACACAGCCCTTTGGTGAACACAATCAGGGTTTGAGGGGTAAGGGACGGGAGAGGCGCAGGGTTCCGCAAAGGGATTGTTCGAGGTCTTGCAGGAAGCGGCTGAGGGCGGGGGAGGGGTTATCGACCCCGTGGGCTTCTTGCATCACATCGGCCCAGAGGTTTTGTTGGCTGAGGGTACGCACCCGTTCCCAGGCTTGGGCTTCGGGGTCGGGAACCGATTTATCGGCGTTGCGTTTGACTTCGGTGAAGGCAGCGAGCAGACGTTGGCGGGCTTCACCGCCCAAAATTTGAAAGGAAACGGCGTGGGTCAGCAGGTCGTTGGCATCGTAGACCAGCCAGGTATAGCTACGACTGGGCATCAGGGTAACGCCACTGGCCAGGAGACCGCGAGAACCGACCCGTTGACTCCACAAAATACGACCGGTGGCTTCTTCGGCTAGCTCGACCCGCCTCAGTTCCCCTCGCCACAACAACGCTGGCTGGGTATTCCAAACCAAGGGTCGGCGATCGCTCCCCCACTCGCTACGGGGCGACAACACACAAAACGTGGCTTCCCCCCTTCTCCCTGCTGTCGGTACGGCCAAGGTGCGCCAAGGGATTTCCCCTTCGGCGGTTCCGGTTTGGGCGTACAGTCCCGGAATCCCGCTGCCCCATAACAGTCCCCCCAAGCTCATGGCTACCAACGAGCGCATACGCTGTTTTTCATCCTTGCACGGTCATAATAGATACTCTAGGGCGATCGCCACGATCCAGAATTAAATCAGTATAAAGCCCCTATGTTTTCTAAGCCGGTGCTGCGCCAACAGGTGCGCGAGCGCCGTCGTCGATTGTCGGTCGAAGCAACAAGGCGAAACAGTCGGGCGGTGGTGGATCGCCTCCGGAACTGGCCGCGTTGGCCCGATTTGCAGACGGTGTTCCTGTACAGTTCGTTGCTGGGGGAGCCGGATGTTACCGGTTTGTGCATCGATACCCGCAAAACTTGGGGCTTGCCCCGCTGTGTGGGCGATCGCCTGGTATGGCATGCCTGGCCCCAGGGAGCACCTCTGCAGCCGGGACGTTTTGGCATTGGGGAACCCGATCCTGCTTGGCCAACGCTGCCGATCGCCGCGGCGAATGCGGTCTTGGTGCCGGCTTTGTTGGGCGATCGGCAGGGGCATCGTCTGGGTTGGGGGGGCGGTTTCTATGACCGGGCCCTAACGGCGGCCACGGGCTGGCGGATTGGGGTGCTGTTTGCCGAGTTTGTGGTGGACTCTCTCCCTGTGGATCCCTGGGATGTGCCGCTGGATGCGATCGTCACGGAAACGGCTTGGCTGTTGTTTCGGGCAGATGTTTGATTCTGGGTGCTTTCTGTGCTTTAATAAGCAACGCTTGGTTAACAATGCCTCCATGGCTCAGAGGTAGAGCATTCCCTTGGTAAGGGAAAGGTCTCGGGTTCAAATCCCGATGGAGGCTTATGGAACAGCTATTGGGATAATAAATAGCTACTGCAGCTACTGGGATAGCTGTTGGGAGAGCTATGGAATGGCAAAACGGGGCTCTTCCTGACGGGGGAAGGGTAGCGAGGATTACAGGTAGGGGAAGCCAGCGTCGGTACCGTGGAAGGCAGCCCCAACCCTAGAAAATGCTGTGAGCTTATCTGTTCTCGTCTTAACTTCCCTGTTTCTCGGTATCGGTTTTGGCGGAGTTGTCCATGAGCTGCACCCCGACTGGGTGGAGCCCTTAGACCGTTACTTACTGGGGCCCATCGGCCAGGTTTTCTTGCGCTTGATTCAATTTGTGGTGGTGCCGATTGTCTTTTGCTCCCTATTGATCGGTCTCACCCGGATTCAGAATGCTTCCCAGGTGGGACGCTATATCTTAAAACTGTTTGCAGGCTACCTTTTGAGTAGTGGGGTGGGGATTGCTTTGGGGCTGGCCCTGGTGCTGTGGATTCAGCCCGGGGTGGGCATGACAGGGCTGCAACCGGGGGAAGCGGTGACGGCGGCGACCAGTCCCGACTTCCTGGATTGGCTGATTGGTCTGGTTCCCGTGAATCCCCTGCAGGCCCTCAGCGAGAGCAATTTGCTGCAGGTGATTGTGTGTGGGGCTTTGGTGGTGATCGGCATCCAAAAAAGTGGTGAGAAGGCGGCTCCTTTTGTGGCGTTGGTGGAGAGCATCTACGCCCTCAGCGAAAATGTCCTTGCCCTGGTACTGTATTTGGCTCCCCTGGGGGTTTTTGGCCTGATCGGTTCGATTATTGCCAATCAGGGCATTGGGATTTTGGGGCGGTTGGGTCAGTACATGGCAGTGGTGGTGCTGGCCATTGGCGGCTTGTTTGGCTTCTATTTGCTGGTGTTGGCGGCCATTGGGCGATCGCCCGGAGCTTTTTTACGACAGTTTTTCCCTAGCCTCTCGTTGGCGTTTGCGACGGCCAGTTCCAATGCCGCACTGCCGGTGGCCCTCAACAATGCGGCGGACTTTGCGTTGTCTGCGGAAATCGCCAGCTTTGCCATTCCCCTAGGAACGGCCCTCAAGCGGGACGGCATGGCGGTGGGGCAAGTGGTGAATGCGTTGTTTGTGGCGCAGCTTTACGGGGTGGCGATCGACGGTACGTTGTTGTGGCGGGTGGCCCTCGCTACGCTTTTGGTGTCCTTCAGTACGGCGGGGGTGCCCGGTGCCGGTATTGTGATGATGACGACCATTTTTAGTGCAGCGGGTTTGCCCCTCGAAGGTGTGGCCCTCTTGGCGGGTGTTGACCGGCTGATGGATAGCTTTCACACGATTTTGAATTTGCAAGGCAATTTAGTGAATGCCATTTTCCTGGATTGGTGGGAGGCGCGCCAACCGGTTTCCTTAGCGGCCAAAAGTCCGGAAGCCTAGACTTTACTGGGTGGCGGTTTGCATAAGATTGCCCCAAGTAGCTGCAGCGATCGCACTGTTGCCGGCGGTGACTCCTTCATCGTTGCCCAGCCAGACGGCTGCCGTCCACTGCTGGGGCACCAAACTGCCCACAAACCACAAATCGCGGTTGTCATCGGTTGTTCCCGTTTTGCCGATCGCTCCCGGCATTTGGGCATTGCGGCCGGTACCGTAGCGCACCACCCCTGCCAACAACTCTTGCAGGGTTTGGGCGAGCGGTGGGGTCAACACCGGTGTGCCTGGAGATCGGAAGA
>DMPD01000309.1 GCA_003456125.1 Cyanobacteria bacterium UBA8156
GGGGCACACCGGGCGAAGGCCGGTAGGGAACGCAACCCCACCACCAGGGCGATCGCGGCAAACTTAAGGGGCATCCTCATATTGGACATTGATGGGGAAAGATTGTTCGTACCAACGGTTCAACACCAGCGGATCGACGCGCAGATGGTAGCAAAGTTTCAGGGCTTGATTCAGGAGCGCTTGGCGGTAGATACCCCGTTGCCGAAACCGCCGGGCCGAAGTGATGACCGTCAACGGGGACTGGGCGGGGGGCCCCAACCGCCGCAGGCGATCGCTCAGGGCCGTATCCTCAAAAATGTCCAAATCCGGCACCCCGCCCACCTGCACCAAGGCTACCCGCCGGACAAACACCCCGTGGTCAAAATAGACAATGCCCCGCCGGAACCGGATTTCATTGGCGTACCACGACGTAAACGCCAGCAACCCATGCTCCAGATCAAACCGGTGGCGGAAAGCACCCCAAACATAATTGGCCAACAAGCGTTCGATTTCGGCGATCGCCGTTTTTTCCGGCAACAACGTAGCGGGATGGTGCAGCAAGACATACTCCCCCGTACTCGCCGCCAGGGCCGCATTCAAGCGTTGGGCCCGATTGCGCGCCAAACCGGGCAGCACCCGCACTTGGGGATAGGTCGCCAAAAGTTCCGCAGTACCGTCGGTCGAGGGGCTGACGGCCGCCACAATTTCCCAATTTCCCGTCTGGGTCGTCAAATTGTGCAGGATGCGGGGCAAATACCCGTGTCGTAACTCCTGCACACAGGGTAACAAAATCGAAACCATCCCCCAGTCGCGCGCCTTAAAGCAAAGGGTATACTGGATCAACTTTAGCGTTTTTCGGCAATTCTGACCGAAAATCCAGCATTAACCATGAAAAATTCTGTAAAAATCACCCTATGAAAGCCGTAATTCAACTAGCCCGTGGGATCAACGAAGAAGCCACCGATGTCAAAATCACCCGGGCGAACGATGGCAGCAGCAGTGTCGCCACCTTCTTTTTTGAGGCCCCCAATTGTTTGGCAGGGGATGCGCAAAACACCAGCGAAATCACCGGGATGTTCATGATCGACGAGGAAGGAGAGCTGGTGACCCGCAACGTCAACGGCTTGTTTGCCAACGGTCAATCCAAGGGAATTCGCGCCATCTACAAAATGTCGGGGGAATACGAATGGGAACGGTTTTTGCGATTTATGGATCGCTATGCCGCCGCCAACGGCATGGAACTCAACCGCGCCCAATAGCATCAACCGCTTGCAAAATCTGGGGGAGCCGCTATAGTTAGGGCCGGTTATCCATTCCAAGTACGGTGTCTCAGGATATTCCCGTCGCTCCTCGATTGAGCGCTTCCAAACCCAAACCCTCGCCCATTTTGCGATCGCTCCAGGTCTTGCCCTGGTGGGTCTACAGTTTGTCGCTTCTGGCTTTTTTGGCTCCGGCTGGCTGGTGGGGGTGGGTTCTAATCCGGCAAAGTTTGGCGGCACCCTCGTCAGTGGTGTCACCGGTTCCGAACAAGGTTTCTCCGGTTACATCCCCTACGTCTGTGGCCACAGATGTTGCGGCGGCAGTGGGTCGGCCGGCCATTCAGATCGGCAACCGGGTGCATTACGCCTACGCCGAGGCCCCGGCCCACACCCTCGAAACCATCGGTCGGGCCAGCGATGGCTATGAGTTCAAACTACGGCGATCGGCCGCCGTACGCTACCGGGAGATGGTAGCGGCAGCGGCCCAAGAGGGCATTTTCTTGGTGCCGTTATCGGCTTTTCGGGGGGTAGCCGAACAAAAAGACCTGTTCTTTCGGATTTCCGAAAACCGGAATCAAACCAAAGCGGAACGGGCCCTCACCAGCGCCCCCGCTGGCTACAGCGAACACCACACGGGCTATGCCATTGACTTGGGGGATGGCGACAACCCCAGTACCCATTTCTCCGCGGACTTTGCCAAAACCGCGGCGTTTCGCTGGCTAGAGCGAAATGCTCCCCGCTACAGCTTCGAGTTGTCCTTCCCGCCCGGTAACCCCCAAGGGGTAGCCTACGAGCCGTGGCACTGGCGATTTACCGGCGACCAAGAGAGCCTGGAAACCTTCTTTCGAGTCACCCGCCCCTGAGCCATGGCACTCCCTCCCAAACGGGGGGCAAGACTGAGAGGGCGCCAGCAAGATATTAGGGGGATTTGCTGTACCTTAATGTATCCCCGGAACTTTAGCCCTCACCGCCAGACCCTCTTCTGGGGCGGGACGGTTACAGGGTTGCCCATCTCGAGCTAATTGGGGGTTGGGGCCTCCTCGGGGTTGGGCTCACCGGTAGATTGCTCGCCAGCGCTGTCCTGGGGCGGATTGACTGGAGCCGGGCGATCGGGCGGTGGGCTGGAATTCCGACGGGAGCGAAAAGAGCGGTTGCCGGCGGGAATTTCCCGCACCACATTAAGGGCCCGGCGGCCATAACTGTAAGCGATGGTGCCGCTGGCGGTGCCAGCAAACAACATCAAAGCAATGAGCACCCAACTGTAAACATCGGGGCGACGGATCGCCGATTTGCGGGGTGGCTTCACCCGACGCGCTTTGGGACGGGGTGGGGCAGCCCCACTTTCAGACCGGTGTTTGGCAGACCGGGAACGCACCTTGGATCGCATCATTGTTCAAGAAAAAACGCTACCGTGTCGCCAATCCAACCCTATGTCGGCTAGGGTATAGTACCAAAACTTCCCTGGGTTGGCTGACTGGTAAAGCACGCGACTCATAATCGCCGATATGTGGGTTCGATTCCCACACCCAGGAT
>DMPD01000057.1 GCA_003456125.1 Cyanobacteria bacterium UBA8156
TCAACATGGCAACTGCTATAGATTCGGACTTTGACCGCTCTCAATATCACTTTTTATCCCAGTTCCAAGACTATGATGACACAAAATATAGCTTGCTGTGCCACACATCCAATTGTTCGCCTTCGGCTCACTCGGCTTTCATCCCGACACTCACGCTTCGCGTAGAGTGCGGGGCTTCCCACCGATCAAGCTAAGTTAAGCCAACGGGGTTGCGGTACGGGCGAGGATCTCCTCCACCTCGGCCGGGGTTAGATCAGGGTTGGCTTCCAGCATCAGGGCGACCACCCCGGCTACCGCCGGTGTCGCCATGGAAGTGCCGCTCAACCGTCGATAGGTATTGTTGGTACCGGTGGAGACAACGTCTACTCCGGGCGCAACCACAAAGGGATAGTCGCCAAGGGTACTGCCCGCCGGGTTGGAAAACCGGGCTTCGTTACCGTCAAAATCGACCGCTCCCACGGCAATGCCCACATCGGTGGTGGCGGCAAAGCGGGCCGGAAAGGCCGGTTGCTGCGCCCGGGTGCCGCTGTTCCCGGCGGCGGCCACCACCACCACCCCTTGCGATTCGGCATATTGCAAGGCTTCTAGTTCCGCCGTGGAATACCCCGAACCGCCCAAACTCAGATTGATAATGTCGGCGCCGTTGTCCACCGCATAGCGGATGCCCTCCGCCAATGCTCGCCCGGAACCCCGACCCTGCTCGTCCAAGACCCGCACGGCCATAATCCGGGCCCCGTAGGCAATGCCCGTCACTTCGTATTCCACCCCTTGGCGATCGACCGCATCCAACCCGTTTCGCCGCGCCGCAACGATTCCCGCCACATGGGTGCCGTGGTACTCGTCCCGGCTGTCGTTGCGGGGGTCGCCGTCGTTGCGCACAAAGTCGTAGCCGTGGAGGTCATCCACAAAGCCGTTGCCGTCGCTGTCCCGACCGTCGAGGGTTTCGCCGGGATTGACCCAAAATTGCCCCACTAGGTCGGGATGATCCAGGTTGATGCCGGAATCCAAGACGGCTACAATCACCCCGGCCCCCGTAATCCCCTGCTGCCAGACCGCAGGCGCCTGGAGGGCGATCGCCCCTGGATTCAACGTCATCGGCTCCGGCGGCATGGGAAACGGTTCGGTGGCCCCCACCGCCATCGCCACGGCCGCCGCCGCATTCACCATCCCATACCCCGTAATCGGATCAAACCCAAGGACAACCTCACTCTCCCTCAGGGGCATCGTCGTCACATCGAGGGTGTAGGCCGTGCTGCCCCGGTATTGCTCCACCACCAAAAAATACGGCCCGGCACTCAACCCCAAAGCGAAAAACTCGTCTACCGTCCCCGAACCGTCCGAGCGGGCCACCAGTTCATTGCTGGTTAATACCCCGTTGCCGTCCCAGTCCCGAAAGAGATACAAATCTGCATCAGCGGTCAAGCCGGTCAGACGGGCCGTAAACTGCTGGGAGGAACTCAAAACAAACCGGTAGATGTCTAAGGGGTCTTCGGCACTGACCCAATCCTGCAGCCGCCGGCCGCCGACTCCGTCCCAAACCCCGAGGTCCAAGGCCGTGGCTAGGGTGTTGCCGGCCAGATCGGCGGCTCCGTAGGTCAACGCCAGGAAAGGCCCCCTGTCCCCCCAATTTTCCAGCTCCATTTCGCCTCCTATTCCACCCTGTCTTTGGCAAACAATTTTGGATCCGTTCTGTGAACAAACCAGCGGTCAACCAAGGGCTGGCTTAGACAGTGTTTTTGACGAAAATTCGACGGTTTCCCGTTCAACCAAAACCATTTTAGCACAATTTTTTGAGGGTCAGGGGCCTTAGGTCGCCGCCATGCGGGTGCGAATGGCGGTGCTAAATTCCTGCATCTGTTGCCGAATGCCTTCAAACAAAGCGCGATCGCACCCTTTCCAGCCGACCACGCCGTACAATTTGACGGCACCGATCCGCCCTTTGAGTTGCATTTCCCCCAAATCAACGGCTTCGATTTCGTCGGCGACGAGGTGATACAACGATTCTGAAATCACAATATCGGTGCCCAACTCTTTGGTGACGCTTTCGATGCGGCTGGCGACGTTGACGGTATCGCCGATCGCCGCGAATTCCAGTCGTTTGGGGGAGCCGATGTTGCCCACCACAATTTCACCGTAGTTGATGCCAATGCCGTTGAAAAAGGGCAATTCGTCGGCCTGTTGCCAGGCTACCCGCAAAGCGGCCAAAGCCGATCGCATTTCCAGGGCTGCCCGCACGGCGTTGAGGGCATCTTGTTTCGGGCCTTGGGATACCGGCGAGCCAAACTCCGCCATGATCGCATCGCCAATGAACTTATCCACGGTGCCTTGATATTCCAGGATGACATCCACCATCGCCCCAAAATAGGTGTTGAGTTGGGCCACCATTTTGTCCGGAGGCAACAAACTGGAAAGGGTGGTGAAACTGCGCACATCGGAAAACAACACGGCAGCTTGAATCTTTTTGCCCCCCAACAGGGCCCGGTAATCCTCCGGTTGGTTCACGATTTGGTTGACGATCGGAGCCGCCACATACCGCTCTAGGGTACGCCGTAGGGCCAGCTTATCCCGGCGATCGGCGATCGCCCCGCACAACAATATCCACAGGCTGCCGAGGGTGAGGGAGGCTACCGGCCAAGCCACCGGTAACCACACGCCCCCCTGGACAAAGGCAAAGAAGGCCACGGCGCTCCACGCCCCGGCCAGGGCCCATCCCCCCAAAAATTGCCGCACCGGCTTGCCCCGCCCTAGGTACAAACCCACCGTCGCCAGGCTGCCCAACCCCAACACCAGACCCCAGCCGGTGCCCTGCCGCCGCAAGGCCCGTTGTTCGAGGAGGGTGGCCACGGCGTTGGCATGGATTTCAACTCCGGGCATCCGCCCCCAAGCCGAGGGCTGAATGTCCTGCAAACCCTCGGAGGTGGCCCCAATCAACACGATCGCCCCCTGCAATTTTTGGCCGCTCTCCAACAACTCGCTTTCCCAATTTTGCCGATCCAAAATTTGGTAAAAGGAAACCTGTTGACCCGCTGCCAGCCAGGTGCCCCCCGGCCCGTAAAAGTGAATCAGATCGCCGGCGGGCGGTGCCAGTTCCAGACCGGCGGCCCGTAGAGCGGCTTCGGCAAACGATGGTTTGGCCCCCTCGGAAACCTCGGCGGCATAGGCGTTCCCCAGGTGAAAAACGGTTTCCAAACCCGGCACCACGGCAAAATTCACCACCCCTTGCCGCAGGGGCCCCAAGGTGGGAGAAGGCTGCACCAACCGCTCAAACTGGGCTTCCACACCCTGGGAAATTTCATTGCTGGCGGCCAAAATGACCCGATCGCGGTAGGGAGCCAAAATGCGGGCAAATTCGGCATCTACGGGCGATTCCCCCTCAAAGACCAAATCGACGGCCACCGCGGCGGCTCCGGCCTCCAGCATCTTGGCGATCGCCCGGGCATACACCGTCCGCTGCCAGGGGAATTGCTCCATCCCCGCCAGATTGGGATGGCCCTTGGCTCCTTCGCCAATGGCGCGATCGTCCACGGCCACAATCCAGAGGTTGGGGGGTACCGGCCGCGGCCCCCGCAGCCGCATGCCCAAAGCCAAGGTCCGGTATTCCCAACCTTCCCCCCAGGGCAGGGCTGCCAGGAGGGCTCCCCCCACCACCAACACCCCAAACCCGATCGCCCCCACCATCTGCCAAAGGTTACGCCCCATCTTTGGTTTCCGCCCGCCGAATCGCGGCAATGAAAAAATCTT
>DMPD01000226.1 GCA_003456125.1 Cyanobacteria bacterium UBA8156
GCGGGTGAGGGGTAACGGCGCCGGCTGGGCGGTTATCGAGTTTGCCCGCACCCCCGCGAGAGAGGGCAGATCAAACCTCGGGTTTGGATCGGACTGGCGCTAAGGCCGTTCCAGGGCTAGGTGCGCCAACTGAGGACTGAGATCCAGAACCAATTGCCGGGCCAGGTTTTGGGGGCGATCGCCTGCCAGCAACGGTTTTTGCCAGTGGGTAGGGGGCACCAGAGGCGCCACAGGCGTTGCGGTGTAGGGCGGGATGGGCAGCGTTTCCAGGTAGTCCATAAACTCCTCCGCCGCGAGGTGGGTAGCCCAAGCCGCGGCGATCGCCTGCAGGGTGCCGCCGGCGGCATAGGTCGCGAAATGGCTTTTGAGGGCGGTGCCAATGAGGTGGGTGGCCACTTCGCCTGCCCCGACCTGCACAAGGGTTTGGCTGAGGGTTTTGGCGATGTGCAGGCTGTCGCTCCAGAGCAACCGCCGGCCGTATACCGTGGCGATGTCTACCAACAACTTGGCTTGGAGGGCCGTACAACCGGCCAAATCCAGCACCGGCAACGGATTCACAAACACCGCCGCCGCAATGCTCCACCGGTATTTGGGCAAAAACCGGGCCACCGTCTGCCGGTGTTGGGCAAACAGACAACGGCGAAACACCGTTTCCAAGCGTGCCACCGCCCGCTGCCAACGTTGCTGCGTGCACTGCTTCCCTTCCCGGAGCAGGGCTTGCCGCAGGTGGTTGGCCAAAGGGGTGACCTGGGGGGCCACCGGTTCCTCCCAGGTTTGCAGCAGGCGATCGCCCTCGTATTGTTTGACCAGGAGGGGTTGGGGCCGGGCCGCCACCCGATAGGGACGCACCCCGGTTTGTTGGGTCAGGCGGCGGGCCAGGGTCGGGCGATCGAGGGGGCGATCGATCCCGTTCCAGACCAACCAGGGTTGATGTCCTGCCTGCCGCAAGGCTTGCCAGAGGGCCTGTTCCGGGGGCAACAACTCCCCATCGGTGACGAACAAAACCCAATCGCTCCCCTCCGCTTCTCCTTCCTGCCAACAAACCACCACATCCGCCAGCAACGGAGCCAACACCGCTTGTAGGGAAGTCTTGCCGGTTTGGGGGCCCCCCACGATCGCCACCGTCGGTTGGGGGGGCTGCTGCAACTGGGTCAATTTTGCTTGGAGGAGGGTGCGCTGCGTTTCATCCTGCAACCAAGCCAAGCGGTCGGCGAGTTGGGCCAGGCGCTCGGGCAAGGTCGTTGCCTCCGGGGATGGATGCCAAACCCGCTGGCTTGCCCAGCCCAACCCCAGCAGGGCGACCAAAAGCAAGAGGCCCCAGGCGCTGCGCTCGGTGGTGGTTAGCAGGGCGATCGCCAACAGCAGTCCGGCCCATTTGGTTGCTGTATTCATGTTCCCGGTAAAGCCCGTTGTTTGAAGACCACATCCCCAGCGCGTTGCCCCCCCCACACCGCCACGATCCAATCGTCGTAGGTATCCGCCCACGCCAATACCCGATCCACGGCAAAATGCAACTCCGTCGCCGTACAAGTATCCAGCAATTCGGCCTGCAACAGGATATCGTTGTCTTCGTCCAAGGCAAAGCCGCAAAACGCCAATTTTTGGTTTTCCCGCAACAGGTAATCCAGCAAATCGGGATCCACCCGGACCCCGGTCACCACATAGGACCACACCTCAACGGTCACCAAATCCGGGGATGGAGCCATCACTTCCACCACTACCGCCGCCGAACCCGCCTGCAACACAAATACCGGCACATCGCCGGGGGCGATCGCCGTTTCGGGACGGGCGGCCAACCAGGCGGCCACCCGCTCGTAACAGTCTTGCTGACGCCGGGAAATAAAATTTTTCATAAGGCAGCTGCGGGCAGCTGCGGGGGGGACGGGGGGCCCACATCGGGGTAACACAGGCGATCGGCGGCGCGCTCTCCCCCCCAGTTTTCCACAATCGGCTGCTCCCACTGCGTCGTCACCGCCACCACCTCGTTCACCACCGCCAACAACTTCTCGGCCGTGCAGGTAGACCCCAACAACCGCGCCCGGAACACCACATCGCCCGCACCGGCGATCGCAAACACACCAAAGCGCACCGCAAAATTTTCCCGCAGCAAATACAGCAACAGATCGGGGGCCAAGGGACAGCCGGTCACGACATAGGAATACACCCCCACCCACGTTTCGGTAGCGTCGTAAGGTTGAACCTCAATCGCCACCGTGGTGCCGGCCAAGGTCAGGGTCAAAATGGGCAAGCGCACCGCCGGCCGCCGGGGTTCGTGGCCCGCCGCCATCAACATCGCGGCGATCGTCTCCAAACAGACCCGTTGGGCCTCCGTGGCAAATACCCCCTCATCCAACCGGTCGGCCTGACCCGCGCTTTCCACTGGTTTCTACGAAATTCGGCTGTATGGGAACCATGGTACCGTTTCCCGGAACCAACCACCCCGCCGAAAGTTTGCAGCGATCGCTTTTTGGGGGAGCCATCTCCTAAAATGGGGCATCGAAATCTTCTGTAGAAACCCCTGCATGAACGCCGCCATTCGCATTTTGATGTGCCCCCCCGATCTCTACGATGTGGACTACGTGATCAATCCTTGGATGGAAGGAAACGTCCACAAATCCAGCAAGGAGCGGGCTGCCCAGCAATGGCAACAACTGAAGACCCTGATTGCGGAGCGGGCCACCGTGGAGCTGGTACCGCCGGCGGCGGGCTGGCCGGATATGGTATTTACGGCCAATGCCGGGTTGGTATTGGGCGATCGCGCGGTTTTGAGTCGGTTTTACCACCCGGAACGGCAGGGGGAAGAACCTCACTTCAAAGCCTGGTTTGAGGCGAACGGTTTTACCGTGTATGAATTGCCCCCCGATTTGCCGTTTGAGGGGGCCGGTGATGCCCTGTTGGATCGGCAAGGGCGTTGGCTGTGGGCGGGTTATGGGTTCCGTTCCGAATTGGATTCCCACCCCCTGCTGGCGGAATGGCTGGACATGGAAGTGGTGTCGTTGCGGTTGATGGATCGGCGGTTTTATCACCTGGACACCTGTTTTTGCCCCCTCAGCGACGGCTATTTGCTGTACTATCCCCCCGCCTTTGATACCTATTCCAACCGCACCATTGAAATGCGGGTGCCCCCAGCCAAGCGCATCGCCATTGAGGAAGCGGATGCGGTGCAGTTTGCCTGCAACGCCGTGAACGTCGATCGCACCGTGATTTTGAATCAGGCCAGCGCCGCCCTCAAGCAACGGTTGCAGGAATGTGGGTTTACGGTGGTGGAGACCCCCCTCACGGAATTTCTGAAGGCGGGGGGAGCGGCAAAGTGTTTGACCCTGCGGGTGACAGAGCCGGTACAACCCAAGCCGGCGGAGGTGGTCTCGGTGTTGTCGCGGGTGGTGGATCTCAGCGGTCATTTGCTGGATTCGGGCCTGATGAACCGGGCTTTGGATACGGTGGTGGAATGCGGCGGCAGTTTTCAGGTCTTGGATTTCAAGTTGGGGGTGCAAAAGCAGAGTACGTCCCAAGCCAAACTCAAAGTGTCCGGGCCTTCCCCCGAAATCATCGAATCGATTTTGAGTGAATTGATTGAGATTGGGGCCCTGTTGCCGGAGGTGAAGGATGCCCGGCTGGAGCCGGTGGTGCAGAATGGGGTCGCCCCCGACGATTTCTACGTGACCACCATTTATCCGACGGAAGTGCGGGTGAATGGGGAGTGGTTGCGGTGTCAGAAACAGCGCATGGACGGGGCGATCGCCCTGCGGCGGGATGATTTGGGGCAACTCACCGCCACCTGCAAACTGCTGCGGGATTTGGAGGTGGGGGAACAGGTGGTGGTGGGCATCGACGGCATTCGCACCCTGCACAAGGGGGAAGGGCGAGAGAAAGCCCCCAAGGAAGAATTTTCGTTTATGGGGTCAGGGGTTTCCAGCGAGCGGCGGGTGGAGCTGGTGGTGGAGCAAATTGCCTGGG
>DMPD01000245.1 GCA_003456125.1 Cyanobacteria bacterium UBA8156
AGGATAAAACCGGGCGATCGCCGCGGCCAACTGCGGCCGCCGTTGCGGATCCCCCAAATCCTCCAACAACCAACCCACATTCAACAACCGGGGATGGGTTTTCTGGAATGTCGATTGACCATCGGCCCAGGGAATCCCCCACTTCCCTGCCATGTCCTTCAACACGTCCTCCGCTTGCGGAAATTCCCGCAACAGTCCTTGGCACGCCCGCCGGAAATGGGCGATCGCCTCTTTGTCATGGGTTTTGAGGTAGCCGGCCATTCCCGCCGTGAGATCGGGGTAAGTGAAGTTCAAGGATACGGAGGCGGGCAACAAATCCGGCAAAATTTTGGGCAAGGTTCGTTTCAGGGTTTCCGTTGCGTTCAACATTTCTCGGCCGTCGAACAGACCAGCCCGCCGTTGCCATTGTGCGCGGATGCTCTCCTCCAAATCTTCCACCTGACCCTTTTGCCAACGTTGGGCGTGCAACGCCGGCCCGATCCCCGACACGGTCGAGCGCACGCCGAAGGCCGTAGGCAGTTCCCAAGCCCGCGCATTTTTCACCGCCGTGAGGTTTAACCGCAGGCGATCGAACGCATAGGACCACCAGGAACCTACGTTGGCGCTGAAGGGATGCCGCCCCTGTTTCTGTTGCCGCAGCTTTCCCGCCGCCCGCAGAAATTCCCGTTCTTCTTGCAGGAACAACGCCCGGCGCTCGGAGAGTCCACAAACATCGTTTTGGGCTTGAGTCCAGGCATCTTTCTCCGATTCCGCCTCTTTGTGTAAATCGGAGCTGCGCAAGCTCTGGTGCGGATCGCCGAGGGGATACCCTGCCCAATAGGTTTGCCACTGGCACTGCAACCACCGGTTCCAGGTGTCGTTTTCCGGTGCTAACCCCGGCATCCAGCGCTCATCCTGGGCCCGAATTGCGGCAAATGCTAAGTTGCCCAAACGCTCCCACTCCTCCAACAAAGTTTGGCGAGCCATCTGCATCGCCGCCTTGACTTTGGCTTGGGGCAACACCATCACAATTACGTTGGGAAAACCCGCTGTGAGCAAAGCCCGATCGCCCGGTGTGGGTACCCAAGGCGCAAAATCGATCCAGCCCGGAAAATTGCCGACCCCCTGCACCAACCAAGCATCAATCAAAGGTTGGCCCCACAAACTCGGATAGACCAAGGTATCGGGGCCATACTTCCAAGCCAAGGCCCAGCACACCCGCGCCGACAGGTAGTGCAACAACCACGACCCCGCCCAAAAATCCCGCATCTTGCGGCTGGCTTTGATCAGCTCCTGCACCGGCGAAAAGCTGAAGGTCACTAGGTGGGGACGGGATAACCCCGCCTCCCCATGGGGCCAGCGCTGCACTTCAGCGGGGGTGAGATCGTAGCCAGCCAAGGCCCCCGCCAAAGCGGCCGTCAAGCTCAAGTGACTCCAAATCGAACCATCGGGAATGCGCGTTTCCGCCGGCATCAACAACAGCGATGGATCGCCAAACCGTTGGCCTACCGCCTCCGGCAAACACCGCCACAACCACCAAAAGACCCGGCGGGGATCGGTCTCCTGTGGGAGAAACTCCGGAAACAAACCGGCTTCCACTTCCAAAAACACCTGGGTACGGTTCTTTTCCCCCCGGGCCATGGTTTCTTGATGGGCAGCATTGGGCAGTTTCCAGGATTGCTTCGCGCCCGATAGCAAATGGGAAATCACCAACCCGTTTTGGTCGTAGTTGAGAAAGGCGCTGAGGCTGCCAATGGCGGCCCGATCGCTCGCGGCGGTAAGGTAATCGGCGGCCCAAATGTGTTTCGAGAGCGTGCCACCCCCCGCTTCGACGTTCGGCCAATCCGTCATCACCGCCAGATTTTCCCAAAAACTTTGCCCGCCCCGACCATAGTTGGTGTGCAACGCCTTCAAGACGGGATCGTGCAAAATCCCCCAAATTTTGGCCTGCCAATAGGGCTTTTCCATGGCTTACCTTTGCTCCGTGTTGGCATTTTGGATTATCGCGGTCGGTTTAACGTCAACATTCAAGATGTTTTTGCGTTGACGGGAGCCGTGGCGATCGCTAGGATAACCTTATGAAACTCTGGATTTGGCAACACGTGCCCTTTGAGGGGCCCGGGGCGATCGCCGATTGGGCGGCTGATCGTGGTTTGGCGCTACACACGGGGTTAGCGGGGCGCGATCCGTTCCCGACCCTAGGGCCGGGCGATCGCCTGGTGGTGATGGGGGGGGCCGATGAACGTAGACGAAGAGGAGCTGTATCCTTGGCTCCGGGTCGAAAAAGCCTTTTTGCAAGGGGCCATGGAGGCCGGCCATCGGATTTTGGGAATTTGTTTGGGGGCCCAACTGTTGGCGCGGGTGTTGGGGGCCGCCGTCCGGCCCAACGGTCAGCCGGAGATTGGCTGGTTCCCGGTAACCAAGGTGCAAGATCACCCCTGGATCGCCTCCTGTCCCGATCCCTGGCCGGTGTTTCACTGGCACGGCGATACTTTTGAGGTGCCGGCGGGGGCGGTTCCCCTGTTTACCAGCGCGGCCTGCGCCCACCAGGGGTTTGTCTGGGGCGATCGCCTGTTGGCGTTGCAGTTTCACCCCGAGATGACGGCGTCGGGCATCGCCGATTTGATCGCCCACAGTGAGGTTGGCACCGGCCCCTACATTCAGCCGGCCGAGACGATGCTGGCGGCCATAACCGAGCACGGCGATCGCACCGCCCTCAAGGCTTTGCTGGACGCATGGTGGGGGCCATCGTGAGCGCCCGCGACAGCGAACGGTTGTTGCACCGGTTTCAGACCAGCGGCGCCCTACCCCTCCCCACCACCGTTTTCTGGTGGGACGGCATTCCCCCCGGGGGCACGACGTCCGTGGTCGATCTGACCGGCTGGCCATCGCGGCTAGATTTTGCTTGGGTGGGGGACACGCTGACTCCGGTACAGGGTTTTTTGGCGCGGGGGCGGGTAGATTTCATCCAGGGAGACGGCTGGAGTCCCGCCATGGTGCAAGAATTGCGGCAGTACCGCTACGAATGCTTTGCGATCGGCGAAGCGGAATTGCACTTGTGGCCGACCCCTGCCCCCCCTCTCTCTCGGCCGTTGCTGGCGATCCACGAACGGTTTGTGCGGCCCCTTTTGCACCCCGAAGCTCCCATGCTGGATTTGGGGGCCCTGCTGACGCAACACGGCATCCCACCCCGCGGGGTGGTGCACGTTGGTGCCCACGAAGGCCAAGAATTTGCGGAGTACCGCCGGTTGGGGTGCTGCCCGATCGCCCTGATCGAAGCCAACCCCCACGTGTTTGCCCGCTTGCGCGATCGCCTTGGCGAGGAGCCGGATGTTTTTTTGGTGGAAGGGGCGATCGCCGCAGATTGGGGAGAAGCCACGCTGCACCTCACCTCCTGGGATCAGAGCAGCTCGTTGCTCCCCTTAGCCCAGCACCGCGAAGTGTACCCCGACATCGCCGAAGTGGGGCAAATCCAGGTAGCCACCCGCCCTCTCGACAGCTTGTTTGGCCGGGAACTGCCCCCGGCGGCGGCGTTTAACCTCCTCAACATCGATGTCCAGGGTGCCGAAGGCCAAGTCTTGCGCGGAGCCCGCCACCTGCTGACCCATACAGCGGCCATCCAGCTCGAAGTGAACTACGCCGAAATGTATACCGGGTGCCCTCTGATCGACGATCTGGATCATTTCCTAGAACCGCTGGGGTTCGAGCGGGTGGCCGTCACCACTCCCTTTCACCACACCTGGGGGGACGCGTTGTACGTGCGGCGGGAAACCCCTCTGCCTGCGGTATCGTCAGAGGGGGAAAACCGGGAGCAAGCATAATGCAAGCCATTTTGTGGAGTTTGGTACTGTTGGGCAGTTTGGCCGGCCCCATCGCCGCTGTGGAACCCGGCACCCTCGATCGCCTTGTGAGCCGGGGCTGGATGAGTCGCGATCGCCAGGGCAACTTTCGGGAAGGGGAATTGGTGAGCCGGGCCGAGTTGGCCAACGTTCTGGTGAAAGCCTTTGAATTAGACCGGCGCCAGGGCCGAGACAACGTCGCTGTCCCCCCCGACGTACCGCGCAGCCACTGGGCCTACAGCGACATTCAGCGGGTTTTGGCCACCGGCGTGATGGGCGGGGTCAACGGTAACCGATTTTTGCCCAACGGGCGCGTAACGCGGGCCGAAGGCTTTGCGATCGTGGCCAACGCCTTTGGGGTATACCAATTTCCTGCCACCACCATCGACGAAATTTTGCGGCCCTTCCCCGATGCCAAAGCGGTTCCCACCTGGGCGCGGCCGGCCCTGGCCACCGCCCTCAATGAGGGGTTTGTGAACCTGCAGGCGGGAGCCATTCAACCCCGACAACCCATGACCCGCGGCGACCTGGCCTACGCCCTGGCCCGCCACCTCGACAAAGAGCAGGGGCGGACGCGGCAATTCCCGGAGGTTCGGTAGCGATTACAATACCAAAACCCTGATTTTCCGAACCATGCAAGACAAATTAATGTTGATGATTCCGGGGCCCACCCCCGTCGCCGAGAGCACCCTGTTGGCCCTGGCCAAAGCCCCGATTGGGCACCGCACCAAAGAATTCAGCGCCATCTTTGCCGACGTGGTGACCAAGCTGAAATGGCTGCACCAGACCACCAACGACGTGTTGATCCTCTCAGCCAGCGGCACCGGGGCCATGGAAGCCGGCATCATCAACTTTTTGTCGAAAGGCGATCGGGTGCTGGTGGGCGACAACGGCAAATTTGGTGAACGTTGGGCGGAAGTCTGTGAGGCCTATGGTCTGCAAACCGAACGCATCCGGGCCGAATGGGGTCAGCCCCTCGATCCCGAAGCCTTTCGCGCCGCCCTCGAAGCCGACACCGCCAAAACCATCGCGGCGGTGATTGTCACCCACAGCGAAACTTCGGCCGGCGTGCTGAATGACCTCGCCACCATCAACCGCTCCGTGAAAGCCCATGGGCGGGCCCTGATGATGGTGGATGCCGTCACCAGTTTGGGGGCGACGAACGTGCCCGTAGACGAATGGGGTTTGGATGTAGTCGCCTCCGGTTCCCAGAAAGCCTACGCCATTCCCCCCGGGCTGGGGTTTGTGGCCGTGAGTGCCAAGGCTTGGGAAGCCTACAAAACCGCCGATTTGCCCCGCTATTACCTAGATTTGGGCAAATACCGCGAAGATGCGGCTAAGGACACCACGCCCTTTACCCCCGCCGTCAACCTGATTGTGGCCCTGCAGGCCGCGTTGGCTCAGATGCAACAAGAAGGGTTGGACAACATTTTTGCCCGGCACCGCCGGCAGCGGAACGCCACCCGGGCTGCCATGAAAGCCTTGGGGTTGGGGCTGCTGGCCGCCGACACCCACGCCAGCGATGCCATTACCGCCGTGGTGCCCCCCGCCGGTCTGGATGCCGAACAAATTCGCAAAGCCCTCCAGCAGAAGTTTGACATTGCCATGGCCGGCGGCCAAGATCACCTGAAGGGGAAAATTTTTCGGATGGGGCACCTGGGGTTTGTCTGCGATCGCGACGTATTGACGGCGATCGCCGCGTTGGAGGCCACCCTGCAATCCCTGGGCTGGACGTTTCCCGCCGGGGCAGGGGTCACCGCGGCCATTGGTCACCTGAACGCCTAGTTGGTCGGGTTCTCCCCCGGCCGTGCGGGAGCGCAGAGCCATTTGCCAAGTCCCTCTCCCCTGGTGGGAGAGGGATTTAGGGTGGGGGGGATAGCTGCGGTGTGACACAGGTAAAAAGCGAACTCCGGTTCGTTCCGAGCGAACTGCAGTAGGTAAAAAGCGCACTCGTGTTCGTTCCGAGCGAACTGCAGTAGGTAAAAAGTGCACTCGTGTTCGTTCCAAGGGAACTGCAGTCGGTAAAAAGTGCACTCCGGTTCGTTCCAAGCGCACTGCAGTCGGTAAAAAGCGCACTCCGGTTCGTTCCAAGCGCACGGCAGTCGGTAAAAAGTGAACTTCGGTGCGTTGAGAGCGTACCCAGCTTAGGAGCGCCCGCGGTGGCGTCCTTGCCGCAGGACTTTTTCCCCTTCCAACCACAGCAGCAGGGCCCCGCTGAAACCAAAGCAAACCGCCAGCTCCTCGGGGGCCAGGGGAGCCGTGCCAAAGAACGTTTGGAGGGGCGGTACATACAACAGGATCAATTGCAAAACCGTGGTGAGGGCGACGGCCCCCAACAGGGCCGGGTTGCTCACGGGATTGACCCGAATCAGGAGTTTATCGGAGCGGGCGGCCAGGGCATGGCCCATCTGGGCCAGACAGAGGGTGGTAAACACCACCGTTGACCAATGTTGATGCCAGGTGCCGGTGGTTTGCCGGTAGGCCCAAACCATCAGGGCAACGGTCGCCAGCCCAAAAATCAAGCCGATCCGCACCATGTAGGCTCCCAGACCACTGGCAAAGATACTTTCCTGGGGGGGATAGGGTGGCCGCTCCATCACTTCGGGTTCACTGGGTTCGATCGCCAATGCCAGAGCCGGCAACCCATCGGTGACCAAGTTCATCCACAAAATTTGCAGGGGGGTGAGGGGCACAGTGGGCAACCCGCAAAACGGTGCCGCCGCTACGGTTAACACTTCCCCCAAGTTGCTGCCCAAAATGTATTTGATAAAACGCCGAATGTTGGTGTACACGGCGCGACCTTCTTCGGCGGCGGCCACGATGGTGGCAAAATTATCGTCCAGCAACACCATATCGCTGGCTTCTTTGGCTACGTCGGTGCCGGTGATGCCCATGGCAATGCCAATGTTGGCTTGTTTCAGGGCCGGCGCGTCGTTCACCCCGTCGCCGGTCATGGCCACAAATTCCCCCTGCTGCTGGAAAGCTCGCACAATGCGCAGTTTGTGTTCGGGGGAGACCCGCGCGTAGACATTAACCGTAGCTACAGCCTGGCGAAGGGCTTCATCGCTGAGGGTTTGCAATTCGGGGCCGGCGATCGCCCGATCGCCCCGGTGGCAGATGCCCAAATCGAGGGCAATGGCTTGGGCGGTGAGGGGATGGTCGCCGGTGATCATGACAGTCCGGATGCCCGCGCCGTAACACGTGGCGATCGCCCGAGCCACTTCAGGACGGGGCGCATCCCGCATCCCCGCCAACCCCAACCACACCAAATCGGTTTCGAGGACGGTGAGGTCTGCCGGTGGTTCACCTACCTCTCTGTGGGCAAACCCCAGTACCCGAATGCCTTGGGCCGCCCATTCGTCGTTCACCCGCAGAATTTCTTGCCGTTGGTGGGCGGTGAGGGGTTCGATGGCGGTACCGCTCAAGCGAAACGCACACCGGGCCAGCACCCATTCGGGGGAACCCTTGGTGTGCAACACCCGGCGATCGCCACCGGCACACACCACACTCATGCGTTTGCGTTCGGAAGTGAAGCCGGCTTCGGCTTGGCGCGGAAACTTGGCGTGGAGCGCGGGAGGCTGCAAACCGGCCCGGGTCGCCAGGGTCAGCAAAGCCCCTTCCGTAGGGTCCCCCAAGACCTCCCAAGCACCGTTGTTTTGTTGCAATTGGGCATCGTTGCACAGCACCGCCGTCTGCAAGAGGGAGCAAAGCTCCGGCTCATCGGCGGGGTTGACGAGGGGCTGACCCGCCACCGTCAACCGCCCGGCCGGCCCGTAGCCTTCCCCCTCCACCGTGACCCGATGGCGGACGGTTTGCAACCCCTGCACCACCATTTTGTTTTGGGTGAGGGTGCCGGTCTTGTCGGAGCAAATGGTGGTCACCGAGCCCAGGGTTTCCACGGCAGGCAAATTGCGGATCAGGGCTTTGCGTTTCGCCATGCGCTGGGTGCCCAACGCCAAGGTGACGGTAATCACCGCCGGCAAGCCTTCGGGCACAACCGCTACCGCCATGCTCAAGGAGGTTTCCAACAACGCCAGAAAGTCGCCCCCCTGTGCCAACCCGATGGCCACCACCAAACCCACCAGGCTCAGGGAACCCCACACCAAAACCCGGCTGAGTTGCCCCATGCGCTGCTGGAGGGGCGTGGGCGGGTCTTCCACCTCTTGAAGGTTGGTGGCAATTTTGCCCAGCTCGGTGGCCATGCCCGTGGCCACCACCACAAATTTGCCCCGCCCCTGCAACACCTCCGTGCCCTGAAACACCATATTCCGGCGATCGCCCAGGGGTTCGGTGGGGGGCAACACCAGGGTGCTGGTTTTGATCACGCTCTGGGCTTCCCCCGTCAGGGCCCCTTCCCGCACCGAGAGTTGTTGGGACTCCAGTACCCGCCCATCGGCGGCAATGTAGTCGCCGGCTTCCAGCGCCACCAGATCCCCCGGCACCAACGCCGCCGAGGGCACTTCCTGCAATTGCCCCTGCCGCCACACCCGGGCCGTCGGCACCGCCAGTTTTTTCAGGGCTGCCAATTCGGCTTCCGCTTTGCTCTCCTGCAAATACCCCAGCAGTCCGTTCAAAACCACAATGCTGAAAATGGCGATCGCATCTTTGGGGAACTCCCGCTTAATCAGGTCAATCGCCGCGGAGACCAAGGCCACCCCAATCAGCATCAACAACATAGTGTTGGTGAACTGATCCAACAAAATCCCCCAGCGGGAACGAGCGCTCTTGGTCTGCAATACATTGTCCCCCCATTGCTGCCGGCGTTGGGCGATCGCTTCGGCCGCCAGACCGCGATGGCCATCGGTGCCCAACCGTTGCAAAACCTCAGCCACAGACAAGCTGTGGGGGGGAGAGTTTCGCCAAAGCTCTACCGCAGGAAGAGACATAGAGGTTGACAACGCCGGTTATGATGATCCCTATTCTCGCTGCAAATGCCGCCGTGCCACATTCTTCGGAAAAGTTCAGCCCTACGGCTGCCGTCGGTTCCCGCCCGCCCATCCCCACCGGCACCCTCTACATCCAAGGACAGGCGCAGTTGGCGGGAACGGTGCCCATTTCCGGGGCCAAAAACTCGGCTTTGGCGATTTTGGCAGGGACTTTGCTCACGGCGGAGCCCTGCCGCATTCGCAACTTACCCCGATTGGTGGATGTGCAGCGCATGGTGGCCATTTTGGAAGCGATGGGGGTGCAAGCCACAGCCGAGCCGGATGGCGTGACGGTGCATTCCGCCGATTTGCAGGGGGGCAGCGCTCCCTACGATCTGGTGAGCCAGATGCGGGCCAGCTTTTTTGTAATTGGGCCGGTGTTGGCCCGCCTGGGCTATGCCCAAATTCCGTTGCCGGGGGGCTGTGCCATTGGGGCCCGACCGGTGGACTTGCACGTGAAAGGATTGCAGGCCCTGGGGGCCGACGTGGCGATCGCCGGGGGCATTGTCGAAGCGCGGTGTCGGCGGCGCGATGGGCGGTTGCAGGGCGCCTCGATCTATTTGGATTACCCCAGCGTCGGGGCTACCGAAACCCTGATGATGGCAGCAACCCTGGCGGAAGGGGAAACCACGATCGAAAATGCCGCCCAGGAACCGGAGATCCTCGATTTGGCGGGGCTGTGTCGGGCGATGGGAGCGCAGATTACCGGCGATGGCACCAAAACCCTGCGGATTCAAGGGGTGCCCACCCTCCACGGCACGGATTACGAGATTTTGCCCGATCGCGTCGAAGCCGGCACGTTCATGGCCGCAGCGGCCCTGTGCCGTTCGGTGCTGACATTGACCCCCGTCGTGCCCCAGCATTTGGGGGCCCCCATCGCCAAGTTGCAGGAAATTGGGGCGCTCGTAGACATTTTGGACGATCGCACGCTGCGGGTAGATGGCCGGGGGGCCGGTCGCCCCACCGACATTGAAACCCTTCCCTATCCCGGGTTTCCTACGGATATGCAAGCCCAGTTTATGGCGTTGCTCACCCTCAGCGAAGGCAACAGCACCATCCAGGAAACGGTGTTTGAGAACCGCATGCAACACGTAGCAGAACTCTGTCGGATGGGGGCCCACATTCGGGTCAAAGGCAGTGTGGCGGTGGTGACGGGGGTGCCGGCCCTATCGGGGGCCCCGGTGACGGCCACCGATTTGCGCGCTTCGGCGGCGTTGGTCATTGCTGGCTTGGCGGCCCACGGCGAAACCCAGATGCAGGGGTTGCACCACCTCGATCGCGGCTACGATCGCCTGGAAGAAAAACTGCGGGCGGTGGGGGCCCACCTCGAGCGGCGGCCGTGATTTCCTGCGCCATTGCCCTCGGCAGCAACCTGGGCGATCGCCAAGCCAACCTCCATGCCGCGTTGGCCCTGTTGGCAGCCCATCCCCACATCATCCTGAAGGCCGTGTCTCCCTGGTACCAAACCCGGGCGATCGCCCCCGATGGTCGGGTGGCTCCCCAACCTGACTTCTGGAACGGCTGCGCCCTCCTGGAAACCGACCTACCCCCGTTGGGATTGCTGCACGTGTTGTTGGGAATTGAGCAGCAATTGGGGCGGGAACGCCACGCCAAATGGGCTCCCCGCACCCTCGATCTGGATTTGCTGCTCTACGGCGATCGCCAAGTTCAGGGGCCAGAACTGGTAGTGCCCCATCCGCTGCTCCATCGGCGCGCCTTTGTCTTGCGGCCACTGTGCGACATTGCTCCCGATTGGGTGCACCCCATTTTGCAGCAGACCGTTTGGGAACTGGCCCAATCTCCCACCGATGCTGATGTCACCCAACCCTTGCGGTTGCCCCAGACAGCGGCCATCCGACCATCCAGGAAAACCCAATAAAAAATCAGAAATGTGTGGACTACCGTAACTTCGGGCAAAATGCTGAAATCGGTCAGGTTTACAGCAATGTCCGTCTAATTTGCCGCTGTACCGAGCAGTATAACGGCTGAAATCACCCGCCACCAAAAGTTTTGGGCAATGAATAAAGTGTAGCACTAGGTCAGGTGCAGTGATTTGTTAGACGGGCTTATATTGATAACTAAGTTCGAGTGCGTTACAAAAACTATTGAGACGATTCAGTAACGCATTGTAGTAGGGGTAAGCATCGTCTTGTTCATCTTGGAGGCGGGCATACAAGGTTAGCTCTGGCTCTGACTCTAAGTGATCTTTTGGAACATTTAAACCGGCTTTGGTTAAGCGTGTTGCGGCGATCGCAACCAGCAATGCCCCGATTGTACTGGACTCACCCCTATGAAGATCGCTCAGTCCAGGCAAAATGATCTCAGCTCCTGGCAACTCATTGAGATTCATGATTGTTCCTCCTCTGGTTAATCTTCAAAACGTTCCATAAAGTTCTCGATTCTACTTCTGAGTATATCAGGGTTAAGAGAGGGGAATCGGATTAGTTCAGGTACAATCGCCTCAAAGCAATCCCGTAGCTCACTCAAAGAGAATAATTTCTGTTTGTACATAGCTTCAACATCTTTAAGGTCGCGATCAAATCCCCTAGATAGTTTAGAAAGAGCTTGGGCTGTAAAATCATAGTGATAGAACGAGATTTGACCTCGTTTACCAATGAATACGCTTCTATTACGCCATCCTGGAACAGGGGGTAAGAAATCCTGTGGAGATGCTAGTTCGATATTGATGTTCAACTCTTGTTTAAGTTTGGCGATCGCTTGAAAAATTCCTGATGGTTCTGGATCTAGACGAATGTCAATATCCACAGTAGAATTGCGCCAACCAATGAGTAAAGCACTAGCGCCACCTGTAAAGTAGATACAGCCTGAACTGCGAGCTTCTTTACCTAATGCTTCCATTAGTTCCTCGATTTTCCGAGAATCGACATTTGAGCGCATAATTTGAAGCGCATAATTTGACAGGAATGTGGCTAAACATCTCTGATTTAGCAGGTTTCACTGGGAGCAACTTGCCACTTTAAAAACGTTGCGTTTCCCAACACAACAATACCCCAGTG
>DMPD01000063.1 GCA_003456125.1 Cyanobacteria bacterium UBA8156
TTAATTAAAATGACTATATATGAGCCAACCCATCACCATCGAGGACATTTACAAACTGTTTGCCGCTTCGCAGCAGGAATTGGCAGCTTCCCGGGCGGAATACGATCGCCGTGCTGCCGAAGCCGATCGCCGAGCCGCTGACGCCGATCGCCGGGCAGCCCAAGCGGATGCCCAAATGGCGGAATTGCGGCGGACGGTGACCAGCCTGACCACCCGTTGGGGGCGCTTTGTGGAAGAACTGGTGGAGCCCGCCGTTTTGCGGTTGTTTCAGGCCCGCGGCATTGATGTGAAGGAAGTGTATCCCCGCGCTCGGGTGCGTCGTCAGGGTTTGGCGATGGAAATCGACATCTTAGCCGTGGACGATACAGAATTGGTCGTGGTGGAATGCAAATCCCGTCTGAGTCAAGACGACGTGGACGCCTTTCTGGGCAAGTTGGCCCGCTTTAAGGATGCTTTTCCCCATTACCGTGGGTTTCGGGCCTACGGGGCGGTGGCGGCGATCGAAATCAAAGAAGGGGTGGATCGCTACGGGTTTCAGCGGGGATTGTTTGTGATTCGCCCATCGGGCGATACGGTGGCGATCGCCAATGGCGAAGATTTTCGTCCCCAGATTTGGTGAAGCCTAAAATAGTCTGAGAATATTGCCTCTCGGAGCAGGAAAGCCCGATTTATGGTACCGATACCCCGGATGTAGTACTGTGAGAAACGGCCATCCACGAGGACATTATGGACACCCCAGCCGTACTGACGGTAAGCGCGCGATCGCCCCTGCGGGGACGCATTACGGTACCGGGCGACAAATCCATTTCCCACCGGGCGTTGATGTTGGGTTCTTTGGCGGAGGGGGAAACCACAATTCGCGGGTTGTTGTTGGGGGAAGACCCCCGCAGCACGGCGGCCTGTTTTCGGGCGTTGGGGGCAGAAATTTCGGAATTGAACTCCGAACTGGTGACGGTGCGGGGTATCGGCTTGGGCAATTTGCAGGAGCCGGCGGACGTTTTGGATGCGGGCAATTCCGGCACCACCATGCGGTTGATGTTGGGGGTGTTGGCCAGCCACCCCGAGCGCTTTTTGCGATCACGGGCGATCGCTCGTTGCGGGGTCGGCCCATGGGACGGGTGGCGGAGCCGCTGCGGCAGATGGGGGCCCGCATCTGGGGACGGGAAGGGGGCAAACTCGCGCCGTTGGCGGTGTGGGGCGAAAAGCTCCATCCTGTAGCCTACCAATCCCCTGTGGCTTCGGCCCAGGTGAAATCCTGTTTGTTGTTGGCGGGGCTGATGGTAGATGGCGAAACCTCGGTGACGGAACCCTTTCGCTCGCGGGATCACAGCGAACGGATGTTGGCGGCCTTTGGAGCGGCGGTCAGTGTCGATGGCAACACGGCGGCGGTGCGGGGCCCCGCCCGCCTGCGGGGTCAGGAGGCGATCGTACCGGGGGACATCAGTTCGGCGGCGTTTTGGTTGGTGGCCGGCTCGATTGTGCCCGATTCGGAATTGACCATCGAGAACGTGGGGGTCAATCCCACCCGCACCGGCGTTTTGGACATTCTGCAGGAGATGGGGGCCGATATTGCCCTGGAAAACCTCCGGGAGGCGATGGGGGAACCGGTGGCGGATTTACGGGTGCGATCGGCCACGTTGCGGGGGTGCGACATCGGGGGCGAAGTCATTCCCCGGGCGATCGACGAGTTGCCGGTGTTGGCGGTGGCGGCGGCCTGTGCCCAAGGCCGCACCACCATTCGCGATGCGGCGGAACTGCGGGTCAAGGAAAGCGATCGCATTACCGCCATGGCCCACGAACTCAGCACGTTGGGGGTGACGTTGCGGGAACACCCCGACGGTCTGGAAATTGAAGGCGGTCAACCGTTGACCGGGGGGACCGTACGCACCTACGACGACCATCGGGTGGCCATGAGTCTGGCGATCGCCGGGTTGGTGGCGCAATCACCGGTAGCGATTCAAGGCATGAACTGCGCCGCCATTTCCTACCCCAATTTTGTCCCGACCCTAGAGCAATTGGAGGCGATTCCCCTCAGCGCCGAATGTAGCGGGCAATAAGATACGTATCTTCGTCGTCTTCGTCTTCGTCCTCTTCGGCGATGGGCGGCTCCACCGCTCCGTTGGGGGGACGATCGCGCAGTTCAGGTTCCAAATCTTCCCACCACTCCTCGTCGTCTTCCTCTACCCGTGGCGGTTCTGGAGTCTTGGGTTGCGGTTCGGCTTTGGGTCGGGCTACCGATTCTGGTGATGGAGAGGAGGGCGGCCACAGCCAACGGGCGATCGCGCCCAAGCCCGCGCCAATCCCAAAGGCGATCGTCATCCATACCCCCAAAGGCCAGGGGGGCAAAGTTCTGCCCAGCACCACCACCGCCACCGGCTGTGGGTTTTCGGCGATGGCCAGGCCCAGCAGTACCAATAGAACTAGCGATCCGATTCGCGCCATCGCACCATTGCTCCTACATCGATCCCCAGTTGATCCAACACCCGGGCCACCACAAAATCCACCAAATCTTCGATGGTCTGGGGGCGATGATACCAAGCCGGAATGGCGGGCACCACCCGTACCCCAGCCTCGGCCAAAGCCAGCAAATTGCGCAGGTGAATCACACTGAAGGGGGTTTCCCGGGGTACCACCACCAACGGTCGCCCCTCTTTGAGGTGGACATCGGCGGCCCGCTCCAACAAATCGGTGCTGAGGCCCGCCGCAATTTTGGCCACCGTTCCCATGCTGCACGGAATCACGATCATGCCCTGGGTGCGATAGGAACCGCTAGCCAAAGTCGCCCCCAAATCAGCCCAGTTGTGGCAGCGGAGCACACCGCCCGTCTCCTGGCATTGCTCCCGCCAAAAAGTAGCCTGTTGTTCGGGGGTGGCAGGCAATACCCCCAGACCCTCTTCCCGCCACACGGCTTGCGCCCCCTTCGAGGCCACCAACTCCACCGTGTGCCCTGTCTGCAACAAATACTTCAGCAGGCGCACCGCATACACCATGCCGGAGGCCCCCGAGACCCCCACCGCCAGCGGTCGGCTCATGGATATTCCGGGCGGGACAACAGCCCAAACCGATCCAGTGGGTAAAACCGGAAAAAGGCCCGCCCAATCAAATTCCGCCGGGGTAGGTATCCCCACACATGGGAGTCGTTGCTGTTGTTGCGGTTGTCTCCCATCACCCAGTAGGTGCCCGGCGGTACCGTCAAGGTCGCCACTCCCGCACCATCCGGCTTCATCAAAGCGTAGTCGATGGGCTCGGCAATGTAGGGTTCGGGCAAAGGAGCACCGTTGGCATACACTTGCCCGTTCTGAATTTGCAGCCGATCGCCCGGTAAACCCACCACCCGTTTGATGTACGCCCGCTGGCGATCGGTTTCCCCCGGCGGATAAAACACCACCACATCCCCCCGCTGCGGCTCCCGCCACCGATAGGAGACCTTTTCGACGGCAATGCGATCGCCAATTTGCAGCGTCGGCTCCATGGAACTGGAGGGAATATACCGCGGTTCCAATACCCAAAAGCGCAACCCCAGCGCTACCACCAGGGCGATCGCCAAAACTTTCAGATTGTCCGCCCAGCCTTTCTGCCACCACAGCACGGTCGGCACAGTTGTCGGTGCGCTTTCAGGCAGCGCGTTTTCGGTTGAAGAACGAGGTAACGTCATGGGCCCATTTTAGCCCACCGGAGTATTCAGCGCCACAAACGGGCACAGCCGATCAGTCCCAACCGATTGGCCACAATCTCCAGCGGAAAATCCACCGTCACTTCGGCGTGCTTGGCGTTGCCTCCCCCCAAATACAACCGGTCAAAGTTGAAAATGGGACGGAGCGTGGCGATCGCCCGATGGAGATGGGTGTTCCAGCGTTTTTTACCATCCCGCTCCAACGCGGCGTTGCCCAACCAATCTTCGTACCGGAGGTTGTCTCGCCAAGGGTGTTGCCCCAATTCCAGGTTGGGCACCAACCGTCCGTCCAAAAACAACGCCGAGCCGAGACCCGTCCCCAAGGTCAACACCAGTTCCACACCGTCCCCCCGGATGGCCGCCATTCCCTGCACATCGGCATCGTTGGCTACCTGTACCGGCTTCCCCAACCGATCCGCCAACACCGCCGCCAACGGAAAGTCATCCCAGGAAGACCCCAGGTTCACGGCTCCCCGTGTAATGCCCCCCTGCACAATCCCCGGAAAGCCCACTCCCACAAGATCAAACCCCGGTAGTTGCCGTGCCAACTCTTCGATCGTCGCCAGCACCGCGGCCGTCTTGCTCGGCTTGGGGGTTTCCAACCGCAGGCGATCGCTTTGGGGTTCCCCCAGCTCATCCACCAACATCCCCTTGATGCCGCTGCCCCCGACATCAATCGCCAAAATTATAGTCATTTTAATTA
>DMPD01000229.1 GCA_003456125.1 Cyanobacteria bacterium UBA8156
CAACCCCAACTTGCGATCGCCCAGGCGTTGGGCCACCCGCTCCACCTGCAACCGGGCAATTTGCCGCAGTTGGGCCATCCCCAAACCGTGAAAAATCACGGTTTCATCAATCCGATTGAGAAATTCCGGCCGGAAAGAACCCCGCAACACCTCCAACACCCGCTCCCGCATCGCTTCATACTTGCTCTCATCCCCCGCATATTCCAAAATGAATTGGGAGCCCAGGTTGCTGGTCATAATCACGATCGCATTTTTGAAATCTACGGTGCGCCCTTGGGCATCGGTGACCCGCCCATCGTCCAACAGTTGCAACAGCACGTTGAACACGTCGGGGTGCGCCTTCTCGATTTCATCAAACAAAATCACCGCGTAGGGCCGCCGCCGCACCGCTTCGGTGAGCTGCCCCCCCTCTTCGTAGCCCACATACCCCGGCGGTGCCCCCACCAACCGCGATACGGCGTGTTTTTCCATGTATTCGCTCATGTCGATGCGCACCATGGCTTCTTCACTGTCAAACAAATAGGCCGCCAAGGCTTTGGCCAATTCGGTTTTGCCCACCCCCGTCGGCCCCAAAAACAGAAAACTGGCAATGGGCCGGTTCGGGTCGGCCATCCCTGCCCGCGATCGCTGAATGGCATCGGCCACCGCCGTCACCGCGTCTTCCTGCCCAATCACCCGCTCGTGCAACACCACCTCGAGGTTCAACAGCTTTTCTTTTTCCGACTCCACCAATTTGGCGATCGGAATCCCCGTCCACTTCGAGACAATTTCGGCGATGTCTTCTTCCAAAACTTCTTCCCGCAACAGCGATCGCCCGCTTTGGCCGTGCAATTCGGCTTCGGCTTGATCCAAATCCTGTTGCAGTTTCACCAACTTGCCGTATTTCAATTCCGCCGCTTTGTTGAGGTCATAGCTGCGCTCTGCCTGCTCGATCGCCGTGGTGGTGCGCTCAATTTCTTCTTTGATTTCGGTGACCCGGTCGATGATGCCCTTTTCCCCCTGCCACCGCGCCGTTAACGCCCGCTGGGTTTCCTGCAAATTCGCCAACTCTTGCTCTAGCTTCTGCCGCCGCTCCCGCGATTCCCGATCGGTCTCTTTCTGCAACGAGAGTTTTTCCATCTCCAATTGCAAAATTTTGCGGTCGATTTCATCCAGTTCCTCGGGCTTGGAGGTGATTTCCATTTTGAGTTTGGCCGCCGCTTCGTCGATCAGATCGATCGCCTTGTCGGGCAAAAAGCGATCGCTGATGTAGCGGTTGGAGAGGGTAGCCGCCGCAATCAAAGCATTGTCGGAAATGCGCACACCGTGGTGCACCTCGTACCGTTCCTTGAGACCCCGCAGAATGGAAATGGTATCGGTGACATCGGGCTGATCGACATACACCTGTTGAAACCGGCGTTCGAGGGCCGCATCCTTTTCGATGTATTTGCGGTACTCGTCGAGGGTGGTGGCGCCAATGCACCGCAGTTCCCCCCGGGCCAACATGGGTTTGAGCAGGTTGCCGGCATCCATGGCGCCCTGGGTGGCCCCCGCCCCCACCACGGTATGAATTTCGTCAATAAACAGCACAATTTGTCCCTGGGACTCGGTGACTTCCTTCAGCACCGCCTTCAGACGTTCTTCAAATTCCCCCCGGTACTTGGCACCGGCAATCAGCCCCCCCAAATCCAAGGCAATCAGTTGCCGATCGCGCAACGATTCGGGCACGTCACCGCTGACGATCCGGCGGGCTAGTCCTTCGGCGATCGCCGTTTTGCCTACCCCCGGTTCGCCAATCAACACGGGGTTGTTTTTGGTGCGCCGCGATAGAATTTGCACCACCCGCCGGATTTCTTCGTCTCGGCCAATCACCGGATCGAGTTTGCCGGCCCGGGCCAAAGCCGTCAGATCCCGCCCATATTTTTCCAGCGCTTCGTATTTGCCCTCCGGGTTGCGATCGCTCACGGTCTGGCTGCCCCGAATCTGTCGGATCGCCTCCCGTAGCTTGGCTGCCGTGATTCCCGCCTCCCGCAACCACTTCTGACCAAAGCGATCGTCCTCAGCAAAACCCAACACCAAATGTTCGATCGAAATAAACTCGTCTTGCCACTGCTTGCGCTCCTTTTCGGCCCGATCGAGCAAGGTATCCAGGCTTTTGCCCAAATACAGGTTGTCGGTGGCCCCCGATACCTTCGGCTGCCGCCGCAAAAATTCCTCCACCTGTTCGTGCAGAGCGGTTGCCGTAGCTCCGGCTTTTCCCAAAATCCGAGTCCCTAGCCCCTCCGCCTCCACCAACGCCTTGGCCAAATGCTCCGTCTCGATCTGCTGGTGCTGCGACTGCTTGGCCACCTCCGCACTGCGGGCGATCGCGTTCCACGCCCCTTCGGTAAATTGATTCGGATTGCTCGGCTGCATGGCCCACCTCGTAAATACGCCCTATCCTACCGAGAAGTTTTCGCCCCACGGGATCGGTTTCGCCCCCCTCCCCCCGTACGTTTTCCCGAATTTTAAGTATTTATACGCAGACGCCCCGTGTAAATTTATGTGTCATAATCTGGACAAGGCCAACCCCGAAATGTTGCCATCCCGTAACAACAAAGCCAAAGAAATCCTTAAGAAGTCTTGGCGATCGGGAAGATTTGCGGCAAGATATTGTCAGTTCAAACGGAGTCAGCCTAATAAAGACTCTGAACATAAATACTAAATATAAAATACCAAATACAAATATCAGACATACTTCTTTGTGTCTCGTTCTATACCTCATTCAATCTTTATCCTTGTTCATCTTTTTTTGTTAACTTTTTCTAGCCTTCTTGGGTTTGTTTTCACTTTTGTTTTCACTTTTGTTGCGATTTTTTGATTTTCTTCTGACTTCGTTTTCTCAGTGTACTTTTTTGAGAACCAGGCTCGACGGTTACCCGACCAAGGACCTGGTTTCTGTTTCGGGGATTTTGGTTTGGATACGGGGCTGCCCCCTCCAGACCAGCCGTCACGGCGGGGAATCGTCCCCAATCCGCCAATTGAACCGGAGGTTCACCAGGTAGTTCCAGAGGGTAGAAGCCGCGATCGCCCCCAAGTTTGCTACGCCCAGGTTGGCCCCAAAGTGACGCAGGATCAGAAAGAGGGTGAGGTTGATCAGTGCGCCGAGGGTACAGGCCAAGTTAAACCGCAAAAATCGCACCAAGGGAGATGTGCGGCCCCGGGCATCGGCAAACGTCCAGCGATCGTTCCAGTAGAAATTGTTGGCGATCGCCACTTCAATGGCGCCAATTTTCGCCCAGATTTCATCGCCGACCACCGGCTGCAACAGCAACAGCACGGCAAAATCCACCGCCACGCCGCTGGTGCCCACCACCGCAAACCGCAGAAACCGGCCCAAGCGACCGACCGCGCCTTCCCCGGTCGCAAACCGCAGGCGGAGCAAATGTTGCAGAAACGCTAGGTATTCCCGCCAAGTCACTTTGCTGTGGCCCGCTTGCCGGCGATCGAAGGCAAACCCCACCTCCGTCACCCGCTCGATCCGCCCCCTCCCCATTACCTCCAGCAGGATTTTGTAGC
>DMPD01000230.1 GCA_003456125.1 Cyanobacteria bacterium UBA8156
CCGGACTGGCTTCGGGATGGTACTGCACCGAAAAAATGGGTAGGGTGCCATGGGTCATGCCCGCCACGGTGCGATCGTTCAAGTTGAGGTGGGTGATGGTGACCCCGGCTTGGGCCAAGGAGTCGGCATCCAGGGCAAAACCGTGGTTCTGGCTGGTAATTTCCACCCGACCGCCGGGCAGTCCGGCCGGCTGGTTCAGGCCCCGGTGCCCAAACTTGAGCTTGAAGGTGGTACCACCGGCCGCCAAACCCAGAATTTGGTGCCCCAAACAAATGCCAAACATCGGTTTGGCCGCTGTCATCAGATCGCGGACGGTGGCAATGCCCTCGGTGACGGCGGCCGGATCGCCGGGCCCGTTCGACAGAAAAATGCCGTCGGGGTTCAGGGCTAAGATATCCGCCGCGGGGGTGTGGGGCGGCACCACCACAATCCGACAACCGTGGCTGGCCAACCGCCGCAAAATGTTGCGCTTCACGCCAAAATCGATCGCGACCACGGTCACATCGGGATCGGGGGAACCAGCCACAAATTCCCAAGCCGCCGGCGTGGGCTCCTGCCATTCGTAGATGCGATCGGTGCCGGCCGCACTGGCTAGGTTCAATCCCTCCATCGAAGGGGCGGCCGCCACCCGGGCCAAGAGGGCCGCCGGGTCTAAAATTTCTGTGGAAATCGCCCCATTCATCGCGCCGGCACTGCGGATTTTGCGGGTGAGGGCCCGGGTGTCGAGGCCAGCAATGCCGGGAATGCCGTGGGCCCGCAAATAATCGGGCAACGACTGCCGCGATCGCCAGTTGCTGGGTTGGGCGGTCACGTTGCGGGCGATCGCCCCGCTCACTTGCGGCTTGGTGGATTCCTCATCCTCGGGGTTGACCCCGGTATTGCCCAATTCTGGGTACGTAAACGTGACCAATTGCCCCCGGTAACTGGGATCGGTCAGCACTTCTTGGTAGCCGGTCATGCCAGTGTTGAACACCACTTCCCCGATCGCGGTGCCGGGAGCGCCAAAACTGTAGCCTTGGTACACGGTGCCGTCAGCCAAAACAAGCAGGGCGGGTGGTTTTGCCATAGAACTTTCCAAACGCTGACCTAGGGTACCGGGTATTATCGCAACGGAAAGCGCTTTAGGAAACAGAATTGGTGCGTATCTTGGGATTGGACCCCGGTTTGGCCACCCTCGGCTTTGCTTTGGTGGATGTGGCGGGTGCTCCCCAGCTTTTTGACTACGGGATTATCCAAACCGCCAAACACCAACCCCTGGGCGATCGCCTCCACACTCTGTTCACCGATTTGCATCACGTGATTGCCGAAAATGCCCCCACCTGCGTGGCGATCGAGAAGCTGTTTTTTTACCGCATGGGCAACCTGATCGCCGTGGCCCAAGCCCGCGGCGTGGTGTTGCTGGTGCTGCACCAACGGCAATTGCCCATCCAAGAGTTTTCCCCCCCCCAGATCAAGCAGGCCCTCACCGGTCGCGGCAATGCCAACAAACAAGACGTGCGGGCCGCCGTGATGCGGGAATTTGGTCTCCAACACCCCCCCCAACCCGATGATGCCGCCGATGCGATCGCCATTGCCCTCACCGGCTGTTTTCACCAAGGGGCGATCGCCTGACCCCAAACGCCATCGGTTACCATGGTTACGCTCTGCGCATGTAGTTGTCCATGGAAAACTCTCCGTGGCTGTCCTCCCTGCAAGCACTGTGGCAGGGAGAAGGAGCAGCCACCTATCGCTTGACATTGACGGTATTTGCCACCGTATTTTTGGCGGAGTTGGGGGACAAAACCCAGTTGGCCACCCTCCTGTTCGCGGCTAATGGGGAAGTGAACAAGTGGCTGGTGTTTGTCGGCTCCGCCTTGGCTTTGATCCTCACTTCGGCGATCGGCACCTTTGCCGGGGCCTTGATTTCTCAGTACATCAGCGAAAAATACCTGCACTACGCCGCCGGTGTGGGTTTTGTGTTGGTGGGCCTCTGGACGCTGATCAAAGCCTGAGGGCCATGCTCACAGGGCCGCCGTGGGGATGGGGGGCCCCAATTCCGGGAGGGCCTGTTGCAATTGACGAATTTCGTCGCGATGGGCTTCAATTCCCAACCGACCGTCGGCTTTGAGGGCCAACAATACGGTTTCGGGACGTTGGGCCCGTCGCCAATAAAAAATTCCCGCCCCCGGTGCCAGACTCGGCAGCACCCATACCCCCGGCCCCCATTCCGGGGCCACCAAGGTCAATACCAGAGCCAAACACGCCAATCCCACCAGGGACAAGACCACCAAAAAGATCGCCAAACCAACGCTAGCCGCCACTTGGCCTTCCAGGGTCACCACATTGTCCTCGGTGCCCAGGGGTTTGGGTTGGTACCCCCGCCGCCGAAAGTGGGCCCGCACCTGGTTCAATACCGCATCCGGCGGCAACGGCCAATAGACCCGCTCCCGCCGATCCTTGGTGGCCGCCCGGACAAAAAATACTAGACCGATCAACGACAGCAAACTGAGGGCTAGCGCCGAAGGCGTGGCTAAAGATA
>DMPD01000241.1 GCA_003456125.1 Cyanobacteria bacterium UBA8156
TTCTATCCGAAACGACTATACAGCAGTTGCCTACTTGATTAGGATAAATTTCGGCTGCCACACCGCTGCCCTCACCTTAAATCCCTCTCTCCTTGTGAGGGAGGGACTTGTGAGACGGCTCTGAACTCCCCTCTCTCACAACAAAAACCAGGTTGTTTTACAAACGCCGCCAGCGGAACCACTGCAACGCCACCGGGGGTGTGGCCAGGGTCGGAAAAATATCGCGACCGCTAGCCCAGCTCTCAAACCAGGTGGTAGGGGGCCAATGTTCGGAGGGGACATGGGCTTGCTCGTAGGGCAATACCGGCACCTGCTCCACCAGAATCAAAGGCAAATCTGCCCAAATCTGCTCCCACTCCGCCGCCGTCAGGAAAAACGACCACGCCACTTGCGCCATTTCCCGTACCAAAGCACTGGGCTCGTAGCCGGTCTCAGCGGCAAAGCCCCCCACCAGCAATTCCCCGCCGGGCAGCAACGCATCGCACACCCGGCACAGCAATTGGCGCACTTCATCGTAGCTGCGGAAGTGGGGCACCACCTCCGAAACCAAAACGAATCCATAGTGGGCGGGCCAAACCTCTGTCTCGGGCGACAGCACGTTCCCCAACACCACCTCCACCTGCAGGTTCGCCTGATCTACATTTTGCTGCAATTGCTCCACAAATACCGGCGCCAACTCGATCGCCGTCACGGCATAGCCTTTGGCCGCCAAGGGCAGGGTATTGCGACCGGGGCCCGCCCCAATGTCCAGAATGGAGATCTCCGAAGGGGGGCGATCGCCCGTTACCTCCGCCAACACCGCCAGGGCCTTGGCATCGGGATAGGTACCAAACAAAGCGCCGGGGCGGGTCTTCGTCCAGCGTTGATACTTGTCCGCCGTGGAGGGCACCTGCAAATCAAGGGCCAGCCGAAAGCCGTTGGTGAGGCCCTGGGTTAAATCCGGGGGCTCAAACCGAAACAGGACGCGGGCATGGGGCGAAGCCGCAAACCCCTGCTCGATTTTCTGGTACAACAACGTTTCCAGCTTTTGCCATTCCGCCGCCGTGAAGTTTTGGGCCAGAGCCCCCAACAATTCCTGCAACTGCTGGAAGAACACCCCTTTCAAGCTGGGCAGACACGGAAAAGTCATTTCCCCCCGGGCCCCGGTCTGACTCTTGGCTTTATACAAGACAGCTCGCTCCACAGGATTGGCGCTCAGGGGGGAAGCAGCAAAAACGTCCACAGGGATTTTCTCATCACAACAAATTGGTTGCCATTCGACACAGTTGGTCGATCGCCCGGTGCGCTTGGTCGCCGTAGCCCCCGCCAAACAGGTTGAAATGGTTGAGGATATGGTACAGGTTGTACAAAACTTTGCGCTGGGGGTAGCCGCTATCTAGCGGAAATTCGGCTTGGTAGGCGCGATAAAATTCCGGGTCAAAACCACCAAACAATTCCGTCATCGCCAAATCCGTTTCCCGATCGCCCCAATAGCTGGCCGGATCGAAAATGACCGGGGTGCCATCGACCAAAAAGCCGGCGTTGCCCCCCCACAAATCCCCGTGGAGCAACGAGGGCAACGGCCGGTAAGTCCGAAAAAATTGCGGTACCGCCTCCCACAGCTCCTCCTCCCGATCGCTCTGAAACCCCTTGCGCCGCGCCAAAGCCAACTGATAGCCCAACCGACACTCCGCCCAAAAGGTCACCCAGTCTGCCTGCCAGGTATTGACCTGCAACGTAGAGCCGATGGTGTTGGTTTGCTCCCAACCGAAGCGATTGCCCCGTTGCCGATGCAACGCCGCCAGTTGCCGGCCCAAGGTTGACCAATCCCCCCGCGATCGCAAATCCAACCATTCCAGTACCAAAAACGCCTGGGAGGTCGCCAAACCCCAGGTCACCGGTTGGGGCACCCGCAGGGTGTGGGTAGCAGCCAATTGTTGCAGGGCGAGCGCTTCCGCCTCAAACATCCCCAAGCGCGTACTCTGGTTCACCTTGACAAAGTAGGTGCGATTGCCCCCGGCAATCCGGTGGGCGGCATTGATGCTGCCGCCGCCAACACTTTGCACCCGCTCCACCGCAAAGGGTTGGTCGGTTGCCGTTGCGATTTGGGCTGCTACGGTTGTCCACAAGTTCATCGTTTCCATGCCACGGTAACGCCATCGGCCATGGGCAACACCGTCGCTACCACCCGCCGATCCTGCAACAGATGGGCATTGAACCGACGGAGGGCCGTCACTCCTGGCCGGTTTGGGTGGGGCTGCCCGGTATCGCCCCCCAAAAACACATTGTCCACAACCACGAGCCCCCCCGGCCGTACCAAAGCCAATGTTTCTTCGTAGTATGCTTCGATGTTCCCCTTGTCGGCATCCAAAAACGCCAAATCAAAGGTTTGTCCCTCTTGCTTCAGGGTCGCCAAAGTTCCGAGAGCCGGCCCCATGCGCACGGTGATTTTGGATTGTAGTCCGGCTTGCTGCCAAAACCGTTCGGCGAGCGCCACAAACGCGGGTTCGCGATCGCAGGTCACAACCCCTCCCGGCGGCGGCAAGGCCATCGCCATCGCTAGAGCACTGTAGCCCGTAAAGGTTCCCAGTTCCAACACCCGTTGGGCACCCATCACCTGCACCAAAAATGTCAGCAATTGGGCTTGCTCCGGCGGAATCAACATGGAGGCCGCCTTGGGAAATTGGCACTCGGTTTCCCGACGCAAAGCAGCTAGGAGCGGGTCTTCCACCGCCGCAATGCTTTGGTAGTAGGCATAAAACTCAGGGGATGGAAACAAGTAGGCTTTGCCCATTCCGGGGTTTGACCTCTGGTCACTGCACCCAATTTTAGTCGGGCCGGTAGGTTTGGTCGAGGGCTTGCTCCAAGCCAAAGGGAGAAACAACCGGAAATACATCGGCCTGTAAATTGGTTTCCGCACTGGCCTTTGCCCGAGCCTGTGCATAGACTTCCTGAAAATTCGCCAGGAGATGGGCATGCAAACTAGGACTATCTTTCAGCGCTCTGGCGATCCGCTGTCGATGCTCAAGCAAGGTAGAACGCCAGCTTCGTGAACGCTTTTGGGGTTGATATTGGTACTTTAACAGATGCACCAGGATGATTTTTAAGTTGCTCTCGATTGCTCGTTTTTCCCGTTTACCCATGGCTTCGATTTCGTCAGCGAAATGTTCTAAATCCAGCTCTTGAACCTTTCCCTGCCGTAACAAATTCACAGTGTGATCTAGCCACAAGACAAAATCTTGATCGTAGAGCGCAGCACAATCGGACGAGGATGCCAAGGGATTAATTGTACCTTTGGACATAATAGATTTGGTATGTTTCTATTATTGTATCACCCGATAAAGGGATGGTGGCAGGGGGTACCTTCCATTTTTAGCGGTTCCCCCTCATCCCCCAACCCTTTCTCCCATTTTGGGAGAAGGGGAGCCGGATGCCACATTCCTCACCCCTAGCCCCACATCAGGGCGGTGCCTACTGGTACATGGCTCCTTAGCCCTATCCCGATGCGGCCCGCCCAAATGGTAGAATAAACTACTGACAGGTTGCCGGAGTTTTGCCAAAGTGCGATCACTGCCGTTAAGGTTGCCATGAGACTTTAAATTTTCCTAGAGACCCGCATCCTGGAGGAAGCTGGCAGTGCTGGAGTACTGCGGCACCAAGCCCCAATCGGCAAAGTTCAGCATCCGAGAAAAAGTCCCACGCCACCATCACCAAATGGTTTACGGTTTACTTTAGACAGATGAGCATTTAGACAGATGATAGTACTGTCCGCCTTGAGAATATCGGTTTCGGTAAAGAGGACAGCGACTGAATTGGTTAAAGCATATACGAATTGAATTGGATTATCATTCCTAGAATATGCACCCGGCATCCATACCAATCAAATATGTTTATGTCGATCTGGAAATAGGTCAAGATGCGGAGATCTACAGAATTGGCTTGGCGTCTAAGAATCTAGAACTTGACACCAAAGCACCTGAAATCGCTCAAGAAAAATTAAATTTCTTGTACAAGCAAGGCTTACAAATTTGTGGACACAACTTCCGGCGATTTGATTATGCCTATCTCGTTAAAAGTTTCCCAACCTTGAATCACTGGTTGGTGATTGACACATTGGAATTATCCATTTTAGCATTTCCGCTAGAGCAATCGCACAAGCTCAATAAAGAGTACAAGATCAGTGAATATGCAGGAAATAACCCCCTAGAGGACGCTCTCGCTACCAGGAGGTTACTGGAGAAGATTCTCGAGACCCTCAATAACAAGCCAAAAGAACTCTTGAACTTTTACGCTTATTTACTTGGTTGTGGAGAAGATGAAGCAAGTCAAGCATACCGTCAGCTTTTTGCTCCAGACAGCTATTTATGTGTTGATGTATGTCTTGATGTTAAAACACTACCTGAAGCAGCGATCGCGAGAATCAACATCGAATACTTGCATGAATTTATCGCTCAGGCATCTACAACGTCTTTTGATCAACGACTCTGTGTTGCTGGCATTGTAGCTTGGAATTATGAGTCCAATCATAGCACTACAGCGTTACCTCCATGTGCGTGGCTCCGTCGGTTGCCCGATTTTCCATTGATTTTAAGTCAGATAAAACCGGTAAAATTTCCCCGGGAATTCACCTATCAGCCTTACTTGCAGGAATTTGGCATTCCAGGGTTTCGTGGCAAGCAAGAAGAAGCCATCCAAAGTATTCTTGCTGCTCAAAATCCTCTAATTCTGATGGCAACAGGCGGTGGCAAGTCGCTCTGTTATCAGCTTCCTGCTCTGATGCTATCCGAAAGACAAAAAGGATTGACAGTTGTAATCTCGCCGTTGCAGGCTTTGATGGAAGACCAAGTTAACGGATTGATAGAAAAAGGGTTAGATTTTGTCACGTTTATAAACGGTAACCTTAGATCAGCAGAAAGACAGGAAAGATTGAATCAGCTACGCAATGGGGAAAAAGATTTGCTGTATATTGGTGCTGAACAGCTACGCTCTCCAAGCATCAGAGCATTGCTTCAAGAAAGGCTCCCTGCTTTGATTGTCTTTGATGAAGCCCATTGTATTAGTCAATTGGGACATGACTTCCGACCTGATTATCGTTACGCTCCCAAATTTATTAGTGAACTCTATCAAAACCAACAACGGAAATTCCCCCTAATGGCATTTATGACTGCCACAGCCACAGTTGTTGTGCGTCAGGACATTAAGTCGCTATTCGCCGAGCATCAAATTCTCATTCATGACGAAATTTGCTCTACTAGTAAACGAGAAAACTTAGAATATCAAATTATTCCCACATCTAAGCAGGCAAAGGATCAAACATTAATTGCGAAAGTTAAACATACTTTAACAATGGGTGGGGCTGTGTTGATTTACACAACAACTCGCAAAGACACAGTACGATTGGCACAGCTACTTAACGATAATGAAATAGAAGCAAGGTTCTACCATAGCAAAATTCCCAAACAAGATAAGCATGAGATTCTAACAAAATTCAAAGCCAAAGAGCTGAATGTTATTGTCGCAACCTGTGCTTTTGGTATGGGCATTGATCGCTCGGATGTCAGAGCGGTGATTCACTACACCATGAGTACCAATCTGGAGGTATATGTTCAGGAAGCAGGTCGAGCTGGAAGGGATGGAAAACCCTCCACTTGCACCCTACTGTTTGATCCTCAAGATGCAGAGATGGCATTTTTCCTTCAAAGCTTAAATCAGTTATCTGAATTAGAACTGTGCAATCTATTTGTTGCTGTGCGACAATTACGGGATCAAATTTTTGGCAGGGCTTCCGAGGAGTATTTTTGGGTAACGACAAACGAGATTTTTCAAACCAGCGATCTTGAGGGTGAGTTCGCCTCAGAAATTGAACAGAGAGATACCAAAATCAAAGTGGCATTACACTATCTGGAAAGCTTTGGTCTAATTGAGCGCGAAGAAAATCAGTCTTCGTTTATAGAGTTTAAACTTGTCCATCCTCTTCCTCAAGATT
>DMPD01000266.1 GCA_003456125.1 Cyanobacteria bacterium UBA8156
ATTTTATGGAAGAACTGTTGGTGTTTTGGAACCGGGCCTATGGGGCGATCGCCCTCCCCCACTTTGGCAACCTAAACATCGACTACCTGGGGTTTCGGCTAGAGGTGTACCGCCAGAAAGATTGGTAGCGGCTGCTGTTTCACTCGGTGGTGTGGTGTCCCGCCGCCGATGGGCTGATGGTTTTGCTGGAGCCGGTGGGGCCCGACCTCGCACCCAACAGCCTCCATTTTTTGACCCCGGCCACCCTGGAGTTTGGGGATGACAACACCGTGCACAATCTAACTGTGCGCGGGGCCATGGTCGATCTCCCAAGCCTGAATGTGCAACCCCACTACGATTTGCAGCCGGAATATCCCTTTTGGGTGGCGGTGGCCCTGCTGGCGCAAGACCCGGAACCCCTCTTCGCCACCGCCGCCGAGCGGGCCGTGGTGATTCCCCCCGACACCGAGCCGTTGTTGATCTTGACCGACTGGGATCACCCCACCGAGGAGCGTCTGCCCAGTCAAACCGAAACCTTTCCCCGCCTGGCGGAAGTGCTGGTCACCGGCGATCGCCAGCGCTGGCGGCCGGTGGCAAATCCCAACACCCATTGGCGACACTGGCTACCCAAGTAGCGTATTGTAGGATTACAAAATCCATTTGGGCGATCGCCTTGGAAGCATTCGATCCCAATCTGTGCCGCACCGAGCGGGATGTGGAAAGCAAGCTGCTGGTGCATTACCTGTTGCCGCAGCTTGGGTACGGGGTAGACTCTTGGTACGAAGAAGTGGCCCTGGGCAGCATCCGTCTGGATTTTTTGGTTTTGGCCACCAGCCTCCTGGCGGGACGGTTAGCCCCCCCAGCCGCCGTGGTGATGGAAGCCAAACGGCCCCAGTCCAACCTCGACCCCCATGTCCCCAAACTCAGACGCTATCTCACGGCTCTGGGTATCCGCTACGGATTGCTGACCAATGCCTGGGAAATTCGGGTCTACGAAACCCAGTCTCCCCAGGCGATCGCCGAGGTATTTCGTTGCGGGGGGCAGCACCTGCACACCCATCTCGAAGACCTGCGCCAACTCATTGGCAAATCCTCCCCCAACCTCGGGTTGCCCATTCCTGTTGTCCCGTCGCCCCGGAGAATTCCCATGAAAACCATTGCGGTTTATCACAACAAAGGCGGCGTGGGCAAAACCACCACCGTCACCAACCTGGGGGCGGCTCTCGCCCGGCAAGGTTTTCGGGTACTGCTGATCGATTTGGATAGCCAAGCGAACACCACTTTTGCCACTGGCTTGATGAAATTCGCCGACGAAGAAGACGACATCCTGGCCAACAACAATGTGTACCACGCGATCGCCGAGAAGTTTCAATTTCAGATTGCAGAAGTGGCACGGCGGGCCTCATATTGTGCCGCGCCGGTAGATGTAATGCCGGCCCACATCAATTTGATTCAGCAAGAGCGCATTCTACAAGATAAGAGCTTTGCCAAAACCCGCCTCCTGGAGAAACTGAACAAGGCGAAGGATAGCTATGATTTTGTGATTATTGACTGCCCGCCTTCGCTAAACTTGTATGCCCAAGTGGCGCTGACCATGACGGATTATCTGATTATTCCCTCTGACCTCAAGCCCTTTGCCAACGAAGGTTTGCGCAATGTCCGGAATTTTATCGATGAAAACGACGAGTTTCGCGGTGTGATTCAACGGCCACCCATTTCCGTGTTGGGGGTTTTGCCTTCCAAAATCATGACCAATGCCAAATTTGTCGAAAACACCTTGCCCCGGGTCGAAGAAAAGGTACGCTCCAAATACGGTTTCCCCATGCTGGAGTCGCGGATTTTTGATCGCGTAGACTTGGGCAAGTGCCTCAATGTCGAAAACAATGAGGGAGAAGTACCGGTTCCCGATCCCCAATCCATTTTTGATTTTGCCCCCGATTCTGCTGCGGCCAAAGAGTTTGGGGCTTTGGCTGCGGAAATTTTGCAGAAAGTAGGGGCAATGCCATGACGTTGATCACGACCTTGCTGGAAATTGAGGCCATTGAATATGCCATCCCCCCGGATTGGGAGATCGACCAAGCCAAGGTGGCCCAACTCGCCCAAGCCTTTTTGGCCGCCAAGGGTTCCATCAATCCAATTTTGGTACAGGAAATCAATCCCATCAAATTTCGCCTGATCGAAGGGTATACGGAAATGTTGGCGGCGGTGCGGGCCAGCGAGATCGATCGCAACTTTGCCGAAATTCGCGCCATTGTGGTGCCGCCGGAACTCACCCCCAGCGTTCAAGCCCAAGTGGAATTGCTGCGGCGGGCGTTGCCCCCCGGCCAAGGCACCGCGGCGGTGGCCGGGATGCAATTGGATGGGGTACTCCGGGCGATCGCCCAACTCGACAAGGCCCAGCAAGAGCGCCTGCATCGGCTGGAAGCGGCGATTAATCAGCAGGTGCCACCGCCGCCGCCCACCGTCGTCACCAGTCCTTTGCTGGCGGACTTTAACCACCTCAGCGAAGAAGACTTGGTGCGGAAACTGACCAAAGCCAAATCCAGCAAAAGCCCTCCAGAACTGGCCCGGGCGATCGTTCAAGAGCGGGAAAGGGGCGGCCCCTTTCCCAGCCTCGCAACTGTAGTCAAACGGTTTCAGGGCACCAGTCGGCTCGGGAATGCAGCCTTGTTGAGTTTGCTGGATAGCTGGAGCTAGCTATAGGGTTCCCGCATCAGACGGTGGCGATACTTGGCATCTTCGATGTAGGGGCGCATCTGTTCGTAGAGGGCGGGGACGTTGGCCGGTATCCGTACCAGATGCACTTCGGGGTTGGTTTTGTCGCGGGTGATCA
>DMPD01000112.1 GCA_003456125.1 Cyanobacteria bacterium UBA8156
CTGGCGGCGGTGGGGCCGGGGCGGGGCCAGGCCCGCCCGGGCCTGTGGGGTCGTTGCTGTTAATCCGTCCCCGGTGCTGGCATTGGTTGTTCGTGCCGGAGCTAATGGTGGTGTTGATCGCAAACCCCGGCACCGTACACCCCGCAGGGTTTCCATCCACAATGGGATCGCCGCCGGGGCCACTCACCTTATAAAAACGCTTGATGAAAACATCAAAGTCTTCGTTGTTCTCAAAAAAGAGGTCATCGTCGATGTTGATGCGATAGAAACCAATCAGATCGGGTCCCGGGAGGGTTGTCGGCGCAAACCGGAAGGTCGCTTCCAGGTCTGAACCTACATTAGAACCCGTAACCGTAACCACCGCATTGTTGGTGCCGTGGGTAGGGCTGGCGGTGTAGTCTCGGTTGGGTGTCGTACGGTGTGCCCTTCCTGGGTTGCTACCCGGCGGGTTGACCACCGTGACACCGGTCTGGGCCCCGGCAAATACGCGATCGCCGCTGCTGGTGCGGGGTCGGGTCGCCACCACCACCTCGTACACCGCCCCGGGTTCGTAGTTGCGCAGCCGCACACGAAATGCATTGCTATCGTTACCAATCGCCGTTCCCGCACCGTTGGTGGGCTCGTTATAATCTTGGTTTGAAATAATGTCAAACCGGGGAAACGCCGTGCTGAAGTCATCAAGGGGACAGGGGATGGTCGCCAAGGAGCGGCGGTTGCGCCCAAACCACTGCTCCCCACCGGCAATGTCGCTCATGCTGAGGTTGCCATCAAACATGGTGAAAGGTCCGGTTCGCCCATTCACGGCATCGTTGCCGCTGCGCACCCCCATAAACATCGGGCCAATGTAGCCATCGCCGTTGGAATCGGGCAGGCTCCGGTTGCCGCTGCAGCGCCCCGCCAGCACCAACGACATATTGCCGTCGTTGAACAAATCGTTGTAGCGCAAGAACGAGACCCGCCGGGCAAAGCGGTCATCCCCCGGCGCAATGTAGCGCGGGGCCCCCACCGGCGTGGTTACTGCCCCGGTGGCGTTGGTATCCGGCAGGGTGGTGGTGCCCGCCCCGGCTTTTTCCCAATCCGCAAAGCCACATTCTTCGAGGGGCACCTTGCGGCAAACTTCCATGCTGTACTCTTCAAAATTGATCCGTCGCTGCACCGGCGTGACCCCGTCCGCCAGGTAGGTACTGCGGTTCCCCTGCGGGAAATCGTTGCTGGTGCTGCCGGGGCGGCCATCCGAGTTGCGTTGGGCTAACCAGTTGGCACTCGTTACAAACGTGTTGTTGTAGAACCCTTGCTTACGCCGCTCGGTCACATAGACACTGTCTTTTAGCTTTTCGGCTGTGGGGTTCAAAGCCGATTGCCAGTTGATGCTGGTGGAAGTATTGGCGTTGTTGCGCAGGTCAAAATCCGCATCACTGCGGTAACCATCCCGCGAAGTCGCCGGCAAGACCGTTGCCGCATCCGCCAAAATCGTTGCTGCCCGCCATTCATCTCCCAATGGGGCCGGCGGATCGCCGCAACCCGGCTGCGTGGGACGGCAGGCAAAGTTCGGGTTAAACCCAGCCCCGTTCACCCCCCGTGTCCGGGTGTAGAAATTGCTGTAGTTGCTGGCCAGAGCGGTTATAAACTCTTCCACCAAGCCAGCACTGTTGGCATGGAGGTTGAAACCCACCCGATTGGGGTTGGTCGCATTGGCGGGCACCGGGTCTTGCTGGGCTTTGATGTACGCCGGGACATTGGTCACCAGAATCAGACCCTTTTCCCCCCGCGATGCTTCGGAATAGGGATAAGCCGCGTAGTTGGTGTCAGAAAGCATTGCATTATCGTTGGGCCCCGCTCCCAAGTTACCCGGGTTCAAGGCGCTTCGCCACAACCGCAATCCATTCACCAAACGGATCGAACTGGGACGGCGGGTGGGATCCAGCCGGAAATCCGTCGAACTGAGGGCTTCGCGCCGGGATAACGGCGTTGCCACCGGATTCCCCGTAGCATTCACATCAAAGAAACTCAGATCGGGCAGGGCATCTTCCCGGGTGGCATACACCAAACCGCTGTAGGGCAACAGGTAGTCGTTGGGCACCCCCATGTTGTTGTTGCCCCCGGTAACGCTCGATCCCCGCATCCGATCCAAGTCCACATCGGTGGCGCGAATTTCGAGGGGTTGCCGCTGCTCCACTTCCAGGTCGTAAATATCGCCCCGGTTCCGATCCACATTGGCAATGCCTTTTGCGTTGGATCCCCCCGTATAGCTGTAGGTCGAGCCGCCGATCGCCGTGTTCACCCCATTGGCCGCTTCCGTCAGGGACTCATTGCGGTTGAGGGACTTCACTTCCCGACCATCCACAAATGCCGATTCTCGGAAAGTGCCGTGGGGCAGTTGTACCGTACCGCCGGCCACCCCAGCCCCACTGGCAATGGTGAGGGTTGGCGGTGCCCCCGTTGCCGGCGTCAAGGTACCGTCCAAAATTTGCAGGGCACAGAGGTTAGCATCGATGGTGGATTGCTCCGCCAACGACAACGGCGCACCATCCACCAGTTTTTTGAGGGCGTTGCGCAGGGCGGTATGCACCAAACGCCCATTGGGGAAGATCAAATTCGCTTGATAGGCGAGGCGATCCACTAGGCTGGCATTGCTGGCGGGGTTCAACGCTTCCGGTGCATAGCCTGTAAACCGGCGGGTGAGATTGTTGAAGGTGATGCCCCCCGCCGTCAGACCGGCAGCCGTTGTCCCTACCGGATACACGATGCCATTGTTGGAACGCCCACGCCCACCGGCATTCCAAGGCAAACCATCCCGGTTGCGGGCAGTGTCGGGGGTTGAGGGATCGTAGTAGCTGCTGACACAGGCCACCGGCCGCTGGTAATCGGTCAGCCCGGCGGGGTTATAGCCATCTACTTTGTAGTGGTAGACCGCCGTGGCCCGCATTTGCAAGTCGCCCTTGCGGTTGGTTTGGGGTGTGAGCGGGGTCGCTTCCCAGGGATCGGACGGCCGGAAATTGGGAGCCGTTGGTTGAACGGCGCGGTAATAGCCCGCCGTGGCCCGCGAAGGAACCGTGGTACCTTCCAGCCACCGCACGTTGCCGGTCATCGGCATGGAGTCGGGCCACACCACAAAATTGTTCGCCAAGCCAGGGCCAGCAAATTCCAGCTCGTTGCCGATTTCATTGACGTTGCTGGGGTTGACTACCGTGGTGATGGGATTGTCCAACACCTGGCCATTCCACAGTGGCGCTGCCGATTCATCAATGTTGGTGGTGCCTGGATCATCGCTTCGCCCTGTCCAAAACCGCTTGAGGAACGTCCCCGGCCCATCGGGGGTCGCCGTCCAAGTCACACCCACCGTGGGTGCCAAGTCGGCGTTGAGCTTGGTGTAAATCCCTGCATTGGTCACTACCCGTACCCCACCGGTGGCCGGTGATTCGGCAGGAATTTCGTTGGTACCTGCCCCAGGGGTGAAGTTGCTGGGATCGTCTGCCGAAGATAGCTCCCAAAAGGCACCGCGATCGGTATTCCCCAAATCGTCAATGGTCTGGGCCAGGGTGTTGCGGGTCCTCGGTTTGCCCGATTCCGCAGTGGTGAAGTTGCCGGCGGCCGGATTGTTGAACTGAATGGAGTCGTTGGTGGTGAAGTTGTTGGGCTCACTGCTCCCGACATACTCGGGTGCCGTCCCCCGGTTTAGCACCCAGCGGCTGGGTAAGTCGTTGCCCACCAAGAGGCGATCGCCCAAAAAGTTTTCCCGCTTGCCGCCCAAATCAAAGGTGTCGCTGGCGGTGGCCGGCGGTTGGGCGACGGTGCCCAAACCATTGAGGGTGAGACCCCGGGTCGCATTGGTGCGCAAGCCCTCCCCGTTGTAGCTGATGGAAGCTGTTGCCGCAGTGACGACCGCCCCACCATTGGCATAGGCGGGCAACATCATGGAAATGGGGGGCGCTAGCTCAAAAGCGGGCTGCCCCGTCACTTGGAAGGGGGTGAGGGTAATGGTCAGCGGTGTGCAAGCGGGCAACGTCCCCGAAAACAGTTCGGGATCGCACAAGGACTGGTCAAACGGCAACTCTTTGGAGGTGACGCGGTGAATGCGGGCCCGGAAGTAGGTTTGGTACGCCCGCCGGCGGGCAGCGCGAAACTCGGGTTGGGTAGACAGACCTTCTTCTTTGATCAAGCGTACAATGTCTGCTGACACCGATTGCGGATCAAAGGTCAACAAATCTTCAGCCTGCAACTCCTGGAGCTTGGACAGGGGCGATAAGAAAGCGGCTGGCACCACATTCCCGGTGGTTGGGTTCACAAAAGCGTAGCCTGGCACATAGGCGGCTACCGCCGAGTAAGGCGTGGTGAGGGCCACATCCACCAGCCGCTCTACCCGCTGGTTGAAGGCAAAATCATTGAGGGCGGCTTGGGCCCCAAACTCGGTGACGGTGCGGTTGGTGGTGTTGACGGTGGGCACCGTAGTCAGACCGGCGGGAGCGCCCAACGGCGGTGGGGTGGTTCCTTCGGGATTGACCCCATCGCCCCGAAAGAGATCCACCCGTACCGGACTGATCAAAGTGCCGCCGGTGGCTTTGGCATCCCCCAACACCAGGTTCCCGGCAATCTCGATCAGGGAGTTGTCGCGCTGGTAGTAGCAAGAACCAAACAGGGCTTCGTTGCTGGGGTTGGTGCCCGAACTGCTGACCTGATAAAAGTTGATCTCGGCACCGGCACCGGCAGCGGTGCCCAGGTTGCCCACCATCAAGTTGCCGCCGGTGTAAATCCGACCGTTGAAGCGAAACGGCCCCAACTGGGCGATTTCGATATCGCTCTCAAACCGGGCTGCATAGTTGTTGGCCGGGCTTCGCTCCCGGTCTTGTTGCAGTTCGAGGGCGCTCAGGACTGGGACTCCTGGAAAGGTCTCGTAGTCGCCCACGCCGGCCAAGCCCAGATCGTAGTTGGTCGGATCGGTGATGGGTACCGTAACCGCATATACAAAGAAAGCTTTGCGCAAAGGCTGACCGGGTTGGAAGGTCCACCCATCGGCGGTGGCGACGTTGGTGCCCCCGGCACTGGCACAGGCGGCCGAAAGGGCGGTTTCTTCCATCGGCAGGGCCCGGGTTTCGAGGGGCGAGATGGCCCGACCGGTGGCTTGCGGTGGCTTGGTCCGGAATTGAATGCTGTAGAGACCGTAGCTGTCAAATTTGCCGTTGCCGTCGGCATCAATCGGGAATTTCCACGCCGTCGTGGAATACTCGCGATCGGCAATGGTGGGGGCGTTGGCCCGAATCCGACCGTCGGGCGCTCCCGTCGTTGGGGCGGTGGGAGAGGCAGCCTGCCCAAAGTCCGACACCAACTGAATACGCATTTCCCCATTGAAGGTGTATCGCGGATCCCGCAGGGTTTCATCCAAAATCTGCTCGGAAGGGGTGCTCCGGGGCAGCCGGTCGTCGTTGATCAGGGCATCGACCTTGGCGCGGGCGCGGTCAATTAGGGGCGCAGCCGCGTTCCGAAAGGCTTGCTCGACCCGGGCATTGGCGGCGCTTTGGGCCCGCTGCCCGGAGTTGGCCACCGCCACAATCACCAGCAGGGTGGTGACAATGGAAACCAGGGCGACGGTGGGCAACACAAACCCGGCTTCGCTCTGCCGCCTGCCGGAGCGGCGGCGATCGGCAGAACCACGGGCGATGCTGCGAATGAAGCGGCGACTGATCCGAAAGGGGCTGCCGATTTGAATCAGCCACTTGCGCAGCCCGGACAAAAGTTTTACGAGGAACTCGGTGAATTGCCGTGGTGTGCGATTCGACATGGTGTGACCGTAGAACTCCCTGTGGTTTCCCCTTCGACCCGCCGCAAGTGCTTGTCGGAATGGCTTGGGCAGATAATACCCCAGGGATTTGCCAAAATTACTCCCGGCTCCCACGAGTTTGTCGCAGGGCTTCGTACAACAACAAGGCCCCGGCCACGCCTACATTCAGGGATTCAATCCGCGACGGAATGGACACCAAAGCGCTGGCTTGGGCGATCGCCGCGGGGGATACCCCTTCCCCTTCGTTGCCCAACACCAGGAGAGTGGGTTGCCGAAAGTCCCATTGCCAGTAGGTCTGGGGGGCTTGCGCTTGGGCGACGACGATGGCTAAACCCTGTTGGCGACTGGTTTGCAAAAATTCGCCAGGGCGGGGAACGGTGCCCACGGCGACTTTGCACCACTGGCCGGCGGAGGCCCGCAAGACTTTGGGGTGGTGCCAATCCACGCTGTCTTGGCTGCTGATAATGCCATCAATGCCTACAGCCGCCCCGGTGCGCAGCAGGGCCCCCAAGTTCCCCGGCTCCCGCACGCCGTCTAAAAACAATCCCAGTTGCTGAATTTGCGGAAACGGTTGGGGCTGGGTGGAGGCGATCGCCAAAACCCCATCTGGGTTCTCGGTGGTGGCGATCGCCCGCAACACCTCCGCCGAGACCAATTCCCGTGGGCCCTCCCAGGTTCCCAGCAATCCCGTGTCCCAATGGGGGGTGTGCAATACCAACTCCAGGGGATACCCCCCGGCGATCGCCTCCAGAATGTTGTGGGTGCCTTCCAACAAAAATTGCTGGCGATCGCGCCGTTCGCGGGGGTGCCGGCCCAGCCGCCGCCACTGTTGCACCCGCGGATTGCGTAGGCTGGTCAACATGATTTGGGAACCGGTTGCAGGATAATGAATCGTACCCCAGGGATGGGGCTGTCGAAATTTCAACAGGGGGGAACAATGGCCGCAAAGTTGGTCAGGCCGCCGGCGGAGGTGGTCACCCAAGCCCATCAAGCCATGACTCGGTACAACTACACGCCGGAAAGTTTGGCGGCGAAGTTGCAGGTTGCGACCGAGACGGTGACCCAGTTTTTGGCGGGGGAGCCGGTGGAAACAACGTTGGCGACCCAATTTTGTCGGGTGCTCCAGTTGGGCCCCAAACCCAAGGCCGGGGATGCTCCCAATAGTTCCGCAGTCCCGCCCCAACCCCCAACGGTATTGCCCCAATCGGCAGCTCCAGAACCTCCTCCCCAACCCCCAACGGTATTACCCGAACCGGAAGTTCTGGAAGTTCCTCCCCTTGCCCGCTCGGAGGAGGTAGATCGTTGGTGCGCCCAACTGCTACCCGTGTTTACCCCCCTCTGCGATGGGGTGCGGTTGCCCGATGCGCCGCGACCGTTTTCGTTGCTGGCGATCGCCTTGGAGCCGTTGCTCTACGAAGATCCCCCCTCCCAACAGCGCCTGGAGATCGTCGATTTATTGGAGGCTTGCCACCCGGAAAACCTGACTCCTTTCCACGCTGAAGGCTCCCTCAGTGTTTCGGAGTTGCCCCCCCGTCTGGCCCGGCAGGCTTTGGCCCATCACCCCCGGGCGATCGCGATCGGTTGCCTGGGCACCGGCAAAACCAGCTTGCTGCGTTGGATTACGTACCAGTGCCTGACGGGTCAATGGCTGCCCCAATGCCTGCCCATCTACCTTTCTTTGGTGGATTGGCTGGATGCCCCCGGCCAGCCGGACTTACTGACCTACCTCGCGCACACGTTGCCGCGGTTGGGCGTAACCATCGATGCCCCTACTTGCGAGCGCCTTGGCCACGCCGGCCATTTGCTGCTGGCCCTCGATGGTCTGGATGAGGTGGCTCCGGATGCCGTCCCCCGCCTGCTCCAGGAGTTGAACTACTTCGGCGCGCGCTTCCCCCACTGCCATCTGGTCGTGGCCAGTCGTCCCGTGCCCTACACCAATCAGCTCCGCTCCTTTGTGGAGTTGGAGTTGGCCCCCTGGGAAAAACCCCAAATCCAAGCTTTTGTCCAACGCTGGTTTGAAGTCTATGGCGGGGGCGCGGTCGAAAGCGAGGCCTTTGGCGAATTGCTCAAGCGCGATCGCTGCATTGCCGAAATGTCGGCGCTGCCCCTGCTGCTCACCCTAATGTGCTCGACCTACCACAAACGCAGCCGCTTGTTTGCGATCGACATGCTCCGGGAAGGCTTTGATTTGCTCTTGGAGCGCTGGGAAGCGAGCAAGGGCGATCGCCGCAGCTACCACCGTCTATCCGATTTGCCGGCAACCCAGAAAAAAGATGTGCTGGGTCGGTTGGCGATCCATGCCCTAGAGAGCCAAACCTTCTTTTTTGAGGAAGTGCAGCTCGAGGTTTTTTGGCATGGGTTGCTGCGGGGCCCCGAAGGTCTGGAATACCAACTGCTGGCGGGCTCTCACCTCCTGGGCAGTTTCCATGTCCAGCATGGTCTGTTGCGCCTGCGGGCCAAAGGCATCTATTCCTACAGCCACCTTTGCTTTCAGGAGTACGCCGCCGCCAAACACATTGCCCTCCACAGTGCCACCGAAGGGTACCAAAAGTTGTTTCACCACTTGGGAAATCTCTCTTGGCGCAACGTGTTTGTGTACCTCACCAATATGCTCGGTGACCCCGATCGCTTTTTGCACGCCATGAAAGAGGCGGTGGATGGCCTGATCCAAGACGATCGCCACCTGCGGCAATACGTGGCTTGGGCCGGGGAACAGGGACAGACCCTCCGACAGGTTTACAAACCCACTGCCATCACGGCCATGTACCTCGACATTGACTTTGAAAAGGCCCGGTTGTTGGATCGGGCCCGCGCGGTCGAAATTGCCCACGAACGGGCTCTCGAACGGGCTCGCCAACGATCCCTCGGCGAAGACGATGGCATGGATACCCAAATCGATATTGGCAATGCCATGCGCCGGGCCGTGGATTTTGACCTGGCCAAAGACTTTTTCCGCCGCCGCATCTGCAACCTGGCGCGCCTCATGGAAGCCAAGCTGGATAGCCGTCTCACGTGGTTGGGGGTACAGGCTCCCCACCCCGAACGGGAAAAACAAAAATTTATTCAATGGTGGGAGCAGCGGGGGGAAGAATGGGCGAAACGCCTACGGGAGGCGATCGTCCAACCCCGCAAAACCATCAAGGACTGGGAGTTTACCAAACCCCAACTGGAAGCTCTGCGCCGTTACCACGATGCCAACGCCCAGTTGGTGGAATGCTTGAACAGTTGCCGCCGGCTGCAGGCAGAAACCCGCTACGCCATTGAATCTACCCTGCTGGTGCCGCCCCTCCCCAAAACCGAGTCCGCCAAAATCAAGCGGTGATCTCCCCTCGCTTCACCCGCCAAAGGCTCTGGGGATTGCGTGTACACTGTATCTCTAACTACGTAGTCAGACCGGAAAGTGCTATCCGGCTGAAAAGGCGCTGGAGAAATGAAGGGGGGAACCAAGCATCGCGTTTTGGGGAGAATCAGGGGGCATCGCCGACAACTAACCCGCCAAATTGCGGCCTTAACGGCACAGAAGCAAGTCCTTGAGGACGAAGTTCAGGCCCTTGCTGAAGGGATCGCTGTACCCCTGAGCATCTCTTTGCCGCGGGAGTTGGCGTTGTCCGATTGCCTGGCTTTGGCGATCGCCCAGAAGAAAGCATGGAGCGAGACCCTCAACGAAGTCAGTGCTACGCCCTCTTTGAAGCAGGTGATTCACTTGGCGGTGCGCGAGCTGCAGGAGGGATTGGCGTGCGATCGAGCCTTGGTGTTTGAGGGCGAAGCCGGCAAATTGGCCCTGAGCGCCGAGGTTGTTGCCCCAGGAATATCGTCTTTGGCTTTGCAGTCCGTAACCCATGACGGTTGGGATTTGCGGGTGGGTCAGGCGGTGCCGTTGTTGACCGGAGCAGCGGCCACTACTTTGCTGGGAGAGGCCGGCATCCTAGAGCTGGTGGATGTGGTAGCCGATACCGGTGATCTCACCGCCGGAGCCGTGCGGGCCTGGGCGGAGGTACGGGTACACCTGCCTACATCCTACTGGATTAGCCTGGTGGTGCAGCAGCTCACGGCCGCCCGGCCATGGTCGGTGAGCGATCTGCGCTTTTTGTTGCAGGTGGGACTGCAGGTGGGCCTCGCCCTCCAGCGAGCATCCTGGCTGGAGCGGGCTCGGCAGCGGACGCAAACGGCCCAAACCACCCTCATGGCGGAATGGCAAAAGCAATTGGAACGGGTGGCGGCCGAAGCGGGCCGCGAACAAGCGAACGCCCACGTCTTGGATCGCATCCGTCGTTCTTTGAGCTTGGCGGAAATTTTTCAGACCACCGCCACCGAAGCCCGGGCGATTCTGGGGTGCGATCGGGTAGCGATGTTTCAGTTTCTGCCCGAAAGCAACTACGCGGAAGGGGCGATCGTATCCGAAGCGGTGGTTGCACCGTACCGTTCCGCTTTGCATCAACCCGTGATCGACCATTGCTTTGCCGATCGCCGCTTAGACGATTACTTGCACGGTCGCATCTGGAGTGTGGCGGACATTGAAGCGGTGCCCATGGCAGACTGCTATCGCGCCATTCTGCAACAATTTGAAGTGCGGGCGAATTTGGTGGTGCCCTTGCTCAACGGCACCAAGTTGTGGGGTTTGTTTTGTGCCCACCAATGCGGTGCGGCCCGCACCTGGGAAACCACCGATATTGATTTTGTCCGGCGATTGGCCGATCAATTGAGTGTGGCGCTACAGCAGGCGACGTTGCTGGAAAAAGCCGAAGCCGCACGGATGGTTGCCGATCGGGCCAATCGCACCAAGAGTGAGTTTTTGGCCAGCATGAGCCACGAGCTGCGCACGCCCCTGAACGCCATTTTGGGATTGAGTCAGTTGCTTAAAGCCGAAGCCAACCTCACGGATCGACAGCGGGAATGGCTCATGACCATCCACCAGAGCGGTGAGCATCTGTTGTCTTTGATCAGCGATGTTTTGGAGATGTCCAAAATCGAAGCCGGGAAAATTCATATTGAAGAAACGTGTTTTGAATTGTCCAGTGCGCTAGAAGAGTTGTTGGATTTGATGGCCGTCAAAACCCTGAGCAAGAACGTCACCCTCAGCTACCAACCGGCCCCCAACTTGCCGCGCTTTGTCCAAACCGATCGCAAGAAGCTCAGTCAAATCTTGTTGAACTTGTTGAGCAATGCCATCAAGTTTACGGAACAGGGAAAAGTGACGTTGCGGGTGCAACAAGAAACGACTTCTGGGCAAACCGATTGTTGGTTGGCTTTTACGGTCGAAGATACCGGTATTGGCATTCCCGCCGAAAATCTGGACATCATCTTCCAGCCCTTCGAGCGGGGGGGGCCACTGGTTCAAAAATATGAAGGTACGGGTTTGGGGCTAGCGATTGTCCGCCGGTTTGTGGAGTTGATGGATGGTCAACTAACGGTGCAAAGTCAGCCTGGTCGAGGTACTACCTTTGGTTTTCGGATTCGGGTGAAAACCCCCAGTCGCCTGCCGGATCCCGGTTCGTCCTCACTGCTGGCCCTCACCAAACCGGACTCCCCACCCCAGCCTTGGGTACGGGTGTTGGTGGTGGAAGACAACGGCACCAATCGCGAAGTGTTGCAGTCGATGTTGACTACGTTGGGCTATCGCTGTGATGTGGTGGCCAGTGGCCAAGCCGCTTTGCAGCAACTGGCGACCCAATCCTACGAAATGGTGTTGATGGATGTGCAAATGCCGGAAATGGACGGCTTGCAGACAACACGGCACATCTATGAGACGCTGCCCGTGGAGCGGCAACCGCTCGTGATTGCGGTGACGGCGGGGGTGCTGCCGGCGGAACAACACAAATGCTTGGCCGTGGGGATGTGCGATTTTTTGCCGAAACCGGTGCGGATGGAAGAACTCCAGTCCATGCTCGCCCGCTGGACCCCCGGTGCGCCGGTGAGCGATCCGTGAGGTTTTTGGCTGCACCTAGTTCGCCTTCACCTCCTCTCCTTCTTGGCGACGTTCTTCCGGGCAAAGCTGTAGTCGGCTTGAAAACCGGAGCGATAGAATAGAAGAGACGGGTAAACATAGGTAAACAAACGTTGCGTTTTTTGCCGCCTCCCTCCGCCCATTATTTTGAAACAGGCATGAATATTCTTGGTGCTTTGCGTCCGACGACCGGCTCACTCCAGCGGGAGACCGCCAAACCCACGTCCCCCAAATCCGCCAAGGAGGGCCCCCGCCCCGCCAAAGGGATTGAGATCAAGTCCTTGCGGGAGTTGGATATCATGCGGGAATCGGGCCGCATCGTGGCTACGGTGCTGAAGGAGTTGGCGGCGACCATTCAGCCGGGCATGACCACGATGGATTTGGATGCTTTGGCGGAAAAGCGCATTCGGGAAATGGGGGCGGTACCCAGTTTCAAGGGCTATTGCAACTACCCCGCCAGCATCTGCATCAGCATCAACGATGAGGTGGTGCACGGTATTCCTAGTGCCAAACGGGTGATTCGTCCCGGCGACCTGGTGAAGATCGATACCGGTGCTTTTCAAAATGGTTTCCACGGGGATTCTTGCATTACGGTGATGGTGCCGCCGGTGAACGATCGCGCGGCCCGGTTGATGCAGGTGGCGGAGCAGGCCCTGTACGCGGGCATTGCCAAGGTGAAGGCGGGCAACTGTTTGCTGGATATTGCCGGGGCGATCGAAGATTGCGTCAAGGCGGCGGGTTATACCGTGGTCGAAGATTTCACGGGCCACGGTGTGGGCCGCAATTTGCACGAAGAGCCGTCGGTGTTTAACTTTCGGACGCGGCAGATGCCCAACGTGCGCCTGCGGGCGGGCATGACGTTGGCGATCGAACCGATTGTCAACGAGGGCAAAAAAGCGGTGCGGATCCTTGCGGACAAGTGGACGGCGGTAACGGTCGATCGCAAACTCTCGGCGCAGTTTGAGCACACCGTGTTGGTGACGGAAGACGGCTACGAAATTTTCACCGATCGCAGCAAGGTATAGGGATACAGGAATGACAGTATTGGTGGTAGGGGGTACGGGGCGCACCGGTCGGCGCATTGTGGCGGAGTTGCAGCGGCGGGGCATTTCCCAGCGGGTCTTGGTGCGGGAAGAAGCCTTGGCCCGGCAGGTATTGCCGGCGGGGGTGGCCGTGCAGGTAGCCGATGTGACTCGACCGGAAACCCTGGGGTCGGTGTTGGCGGGGTGCGATCGCCTGATCGTGGCGACGGGGGCCAACCCCGCCAAAGACGGCTTGTTTGGGCCGCTGCGCATTGATTTTGAGGGCATCCGCAGTCTGCTGACGGCGATCCAAACCGGCCACCATCCGGTGCAGCACATCGTTTTGGTGTCGTCGCTGTGTGTATCCCGGTTTTTTCACCCCTTGAATTTGTTTGGGTTGGTGCTGTACTGGAAGCGGCGGGGGGAACGGTTGTTGGAGGCTAGCGGCATTCCCTACACGATCGTGCGGCCGGGGGGCCTCAAGGAAGGGGGGAGCGGTCGTCCGGTGCTGCAAAACGCCGACACCCTGTTTGAGGGGTCGATCCCACGGGATTTGGTGGCGCGGCTGTGTGTGGATGCCTTGGCGGAACCCCGGGCGCAAAACCGGATTCTGGAGGCGATCGCCGATCCCAATTTGCCGGACGATGTGCCCTTTGCGGAGTTGTTGCCCTAGCCCCTCACAGGTCCACGGCTTCGTACAGTTCGGCTAGGGCCAAAGATATACCCAGGGATGGGAGGGTCAAAACCTCTTGGCGGTCGCTGTACTCGGCAAACAGCCAAGTTTGCCGGTCTTGTTTGCGGTAGTGCTCCACCCGAATGGTGTCCTGGGCAACCAAGAGATATTCTTGGAGGGTAGGGAGCGTGCGGTAGGCGCGAAACTTATCGGTGCGATCGTAGGATTCGGTGGACTCCGACAGCACTTCGGCAATCCAAATGGGATTCATCACCGTATCTCGGCGCCCCGGCTGGAGTTCCGGGGGACGGGGAGTCACCATCACATCGGGGTAGGTGTACCGGTTGACCGCCGGAATCCAAAGGCGTTGATCCGTGATAAAAATGCTGTAGGGCTGGTGCCGCAGACCGGCAGTTAGCAAAAACACCAGCATGCGGGCAATTTCGTTGTGGGCAGGGGTGCCGCCGGGCATCTCGATCGTCTCTCCGCTGCGGTATTCGTGGCGGATGTCGGCTTGCTCTTCCGCCGCCAAATACTCCTCGGGGCTGTATTTTACGAGTGTTGGTACAGTTTGGCTGGGATTTCCCATTGACCCACCTAAAACAAACCGAACAAGCCTTTCTTTTTGGGAGGGGGCGCGGTCTTGCTGGCGGGGGCCGCCCCCGGTTTGGGGTTGGTGTACTGGAGGGCGATGGGGTCTTTGGGATTGAGGCGCAGCGCCTTTTGGAAGTTGCTCTTGGCCATGACTTCCGCTTTTTGCTGGCTGTAGACTACCCCCATCAACGCATAGACCGTGCTCAATTTGGGGTCTTGCTTTTCCGCCAGCTTGAGTTCGGCCAGGGCTTCGGTCAGCTTCTTTTTGCCAATCAGGGCTTCGGCGGCGGCAATGTGGCGGGCGGCCTTAGATTCGCTGGGCGGCGCTTCTTGGACGACGGTCGGCTCTTCAATCGGCCGGGCCGGCTGCACCAAGGTTTTTTGCACAAACAGAAATACGAGGTTTAACTCACTGAGTTGTTCGGTGTAGTCGATCACCTGTTCTAGGGATTGATACTGCTTCGCCGCCAACTGTTGGGCAAAGTCGTTGTAGGTAATCTCGTGGGGGAGTTTCAACAACTTCTGGGCGAACTCGCTGGTGACGTTGGGGGGATTTCCTTTTTGTTTGAAGTCTTCGGCAAAATAGCGGAGGGTGGCAAAATACTCGCTGCGATCGCGATCGCTGTTGAGTTTTTGGTAGGCGGGCCCCACCATTCGGGCAAAATACCTCTCGGCCCAGGTTTTTTCTGCAGGGGAGCGGGCGAATACATCGGGGTGCAACATTTTCGCCAGTTGCAGAAATTTGCGGCGAATTTCTTGGGGTTCGGCGGTGAGGGGCAAGCCCAAAATGGCGTAATGGTCGTCCAGTTTGTGTTGGGCTAAGCCGCGCTGCAGTTTGAAAACGGCTTTCGGGTTTACCACAGCTTCCACCTCCGAAGAATTGCTTCCAGTTTACCCTCTTCCCGCAAACGCACGATCGCGTTGCTAACCGCTTGCCGCAAGCTGTCATCGTCTTTGTGGGTGAGGCCCACCAAGTCTACCGGCAACAGGGGTTGACCCACCACGGTCAGTTGGCGATCGCGACCGCTGTGCCAAACGGCCAAAGGCTCATCCAAGAGCAGGGCATCCAGCTGGCGGTTGCGCAGTTGGGTCAGGAGCCGATTCAGGTCGACATTGGCAAACAGGCGCAGGGCGTTGCCCCGGTTTTGGTTGTAGGTTTCGGCCAGGGCAGCGCCGCCGCTTTTGGGGATCAAGCCCACCCGCTTGCCGGTGAGATCGGGCAGCCCCCGCACGCTGGCGGCGAGATCGCTGCGGGTGAGCAGCCGTTGGGTGCTGCGGTAGTAGGGCACGGTTTCGCCGAAGGTATCGCCCAGGGCCCCCCGTTCTCGATTGTTGATCACCACATCCACTTCCCGCCGGAGCAGGCGATCGCCGTGGAGGGCCCAAGGGGCGTTGACGGGACGGGCTTCTACTTGCAATTTGCCGGCAATTTCTTGGGCCAGTTCCCACTCGAAGCCGTCGTAGTAACGGGTCTGGGGATTCCAAAAGACGTAGGGAGGTCCCAACGAAGCATCGAAGCCAATGCGCAAGGCACCCCGTCGTCGCACCAAGGCCAAACTGCCATCGGCCTGGACGGGCCCTGCGGCGGCCATCCCCCCCAACAGACCCAAGATGAATAAGCGTCGTCTCATGGAACCGCTGCCTCCAACTGCTGGGCAAAATACCGCTGCCGAAACCGGCGCTCGTTGACGGCGGCTATCCACAACGAGGCCTCTTTGGGATCCCCCTGACGTTCGATCTGCCAATGGGTTTCCGTGGCCAAAATCTGCCACCCTTGGGCCGTCAGACATTGCCGGGCGATCGCCCCGATGCGTTCGTCGATGTCCAAATCCTGTTGTAGCAGGGCCAGGGAAATGGAGGTGTCGGGTACCAACTGTGCGACCAATTGGGCCCACAGGCGATCGCCGTCGGGGTGGGGCGGCCTGTACATCAAGGCCACCGGCTGGCAGCGGGCGGTCTGCAACCACTGCGCCAGTTCCTGCTGGGAGGCCGGCGGGCGATCGCACCGGAGGGCATGGGGGGGCACTTCATCGCGGCTAGTGAGGAGTTGGAGCGGGGCCGTGGTCACCACCACCGGCGGCGATTCCGTACTGGGTCGTACCGCCACCAACCGCACTTCATACCGTTCTTGGTAGGGATTGTCCACCAACTCCACCGCCGCATCACACCGGTCGGGGGGCAATTCCTGGGCTTCGTGACCCCACCAAATACCGGGAATGGAGCCGCCATCATCCACCAACACAAACTGGGTGCGCCGATAACGCAGTTTTTCGCCGCGGGCACCGGTATGCCGATCGTCCGTCACCGCCTCAAAGCGGCACCGGGGCACCAAAAAATAGGGGGGGGGATTCCCCATGCCAAAGGGTTCCAGTTGTTTGATTTCCCGGAAGGTCTGTTGGTTGAGCTGGGCCACCGAAACCGTGGCATCCAACGATAGGGTAGGGGCAGACGGCCGCCACCCCTGCTGGGACAATTGCTGCTCGATCGCCTCCTGCAGCAAGGGAATGTTTTGACTCAGACAAGACAGTCCCCCGGCTTGGGGATGGCCGCCAAACCCCAACAACAGTCGCCCTTGGCCCTGCAACAGTTGGTACAAATCGAGGCCGCGGGGGGCCCGGGCACTGCCGCGCGCCATGTCTCCGGTCACGTTCAACAAAAACACCGGCCGGTTGTAGTCCTGCACCAAGCGGCCGGCCACCAGCCCCAAGATGCCGGCGGGCCAGGCCCCATCCGCCAAGACGATCGCCCCAGCGGTGGATAAATCAACCGCCGCCAACCGTTGCTCCACTTCTTTTTGCACCCGCTGCACCAACTCCTTGCGGCGATCGTTGGCCTGCTCCACCCGGTCGGCCAATTTTTGGCACTGACTTGCATCCGTACCCGTCAGCAGCTCCACCATGGGCCAGGCATCCCCCCAAATCCGACTGGCGGCGTTCAACCGGGGCCCCAACCCAAAGCCGATGTCCGTGGCCCGATCGCCCGCCCGCTTGCACCGATCTAACAACAACTTCACACCGGGACGCTGCTTGGCCTTGAGGACTTCGATCCCCCGCTGCGCCAAATACCGGCAGTCCCCCCGCAATTCCACCAAATCCGCTACCAAGCCAATGGCCACCAAATCCAACAAAGGCGCCAACGACGGCGGATTGGGCACGGCTTCGTAGAAAGCCTCCAGCAATTTGTAGGCCACCGCCACCCCCGACAGCGTGGCCAGGGGATGCGCCGGCGGCAACGTCCGGGGATTCAACAAAGCCGTCACCGGCGGCCGCTCCGGCGGCAACACATGGTGATCGGTCACGATCGCGTCGATGCCCCAATCCCGCAACAACGTCAATTCGGCGAGGCTGGTGCTACCGGTGTCGCAGGTCACGATCAGGGCACAATGGCGCAGGGTTTCCAGCCCCGCCCGCGACAGACCGTGGGATTCCGTCAAACGGTTGGGGATGTAGGCAAACAGTTTTTCGCCCTGGGGAAAGAACGGAGCCAACCCCTCCCACAACACCGCCGTGGCCGTGATCCCGTCGGCATCAAAATCCCCCCAAATCGCGATCGCCTCCTGGGTTTCCCAGGCTCGCACCAATCGGGCCACCGCTTGCTCCACTTCGGTCGCCCCCAAAGCCGTGGTGGGGGTGGGTTGCCAAGCCCGCCAATCCAAGAAGCTTTCGACCGCCGCCGGTTCCCGCCAACCCCGCTGCCACAACAACCGCCCGGCGATCGCCCCCGCCCGCTGCTCCAGCCACGGAGGAATCTCCTCTGCCGCCTGCAATTGCCAAATGGGTTCCATCTACTGCGATCGCAACCAAGTCGGCGTCAAAGCCAGCACCGAATCTACCACCGCATCCGCTCCCTTCTGCCGCAACGTTTGCCGATAGGCTTCCGGGTCATCCCCCGCCAACACATGGGGGGGCACCACCCCCACCGCGATCCACCGGCGATCGCCCCGCTGCTGCCGCGCCGCCACCACCGTCAGCATATCCGCCGCCGTGTCCCCGGCGTAGATGACCGTATCAGCCCCCAGGCGATCGGCCACCGCCAGCAAACCGGTGGGATCGGGTTTCCCCGGGGCGTCTTCCATGGCCACCAACACCGGCGCCGTCACCCCCAGCCGCCCCAACACAAACCGGGCCGAAGCGCGGGTGGCCCCACTAAAGAATCCCCAGGGAATGCCCGCCGCCGTGAGGTTTGCAAAAAATTTGGGATTGGCCAACAACGGTTCCTGGGCAATGTACCCCGTCCAGCGAGTGGGATCGTCGCCGGTATCCCCGCGATACTGCCCCTGAAAATAGGCCACAATTTCGCCAAAAGCCGCGGCAATCCCCTGTCGCCGCAACAACTCCTGACTGGCTTCCCAATCGTTGTTCCATTGCCCCTCCGCCTTCAGGGCATCGATCGCCTGGGGCGTGGGCCGCTCGCCGCCAAAATGGGCCACCGTATCCGCCAGGGCCCGCCGGTAGGATTGGGAAACATCCCGCAACACCCCATCAATGTCCAACACCAAAGCCGGTATCGAATTCATCAAGGTTTTGGCTCTACGCTCCGGAGCAACGTGGTACGATTATAGACCGCAAAACCCCATCTCACACTGGCTACCGATACCCCTTGTGGGGGGCTGGGCAAGATGGTGAAGCGGTTGAATGGCGAAGCGGTTGCATATTGTCTCGTTTGTGGAGGTTAGATTCCCTTGGCAGAGTTCGTACTAAAAATTCTTTGGCTGCAAAAGGATGTGGCCCTGGCGGTCGATCAGGTGGTGGGCAAAGGCCATAGCCCCCTGACCAAGTACTTCTTTTGGCCGCGGGACGATGCCTGGGATCAACTGAAAACGGAATTGGAATCGAAACCCTGGATTTCCGATCAAGAACGAATTGACATTCTCAACAAAGCCACGGAAGTCATTAACTATTGGCAAGAAGAAGGCAAAGGGAAGCTGATGTCGGAAGCCCAAGCCCGATTCCCGGATGTGATCTTTACGGGCAGCACCTGATCGGGGCCCCGGATCCACAGCAACAACCGCACGGGATGGCAACATGGGCAGTTTCTTTGGGCAAGTGTTTCGGGTGGCGACGTTTGGCGAATCCCACGGCGGGGGTGTGGGGGTGGTGGTGGATGGATGTCCGCCGCACCTCCCCCTGGCGGAAACCGATATCCAGGTGGATTTGGATCGGCGGCGACCGGGCCAAAGTGCCATTGTCACCCCCCGGCAAGAAAGCGATCGCTGCGAGATTTTGTCGGGGGTGTTTGAGGGCAAAACCTTGGGTACGCCCATCGCCCTGTTGGTGCGCAACCAGGATGCCCGCAGCCAAGACTATCAAGAGATGGCAACCAAATTTCGACCTTCCCATGCCGACGCTACCTATCAGGCGAAGTACGGCATTCGCAATTGGCAGGGGGGGGGACGGGCCTCCGCCCGGGAAACCATTGGGCGGGTGGCAGCCGGGGCGATCGCCAAGAAAATTTTGCACCAAGTCGCCCACACGGAGGTTTTGGCCTATGTGCAGCGGGTGCGGAACCTCGAAGCCCAGATCGATATCGGTACGGTGACGGCGGCCCAAATTGAGGCTAACATTTTGCGGTGCCCCGATGCCGCCGTGGCGGCCCAGGCGATCGCCGAGATCGAGCAAGCCCGCCGGGAAGGCAATTCCCTGGGGGGGGTGGTGGAATGCGTGATCCGCTCGGTGCCCGTGGGGTTGGGGGATCCGGTATTTGAGAAATTGGAGGCGGAATTGGCCAGGGCCATGATGTCGTTGCCGGCTTCCAAGGGGTTTGAGGTGGGATCGGGGTTTGCCGGTACGTACCTCACGGGGCGGGAACACAACGATGAGTTTTACCTGGAGGGCGATCGCCTGCGCACCCGCACCAACCGTTCCGGGGGGATTCAGGGGGGCATCAGCAACGGCGAAGACATTGTGTTTCGGGTCGCGTTCAAGCCCACGGCCACGATTTTGCAGCCCCAAAACACCGTTTCGGTGGCGGGGGAAGAAACCACCTTGCGGGCCCGCGGTCGGCACGATCCCTGTGTGTTGCCGCGGGCGGTGCCCATGGTGGAGGCGATGGCGGCTTTGGTGCTGTGCGATCGCTACCTGTATCAGCAAACGGTGCGGGTGTTGGGGTAGGTATGGATTGGTCTACGGTTGATGCGTCCGTTGGTTTGGCGGCGGCTCCCAGTCTGACGGCACTTTTGGCCCACCTGAAGTTTGATGCCCAGGGCTTGATCCCGGCGATCGCCCAGGATGCCAACGACGGCCAGGTGTTGATGGTGGCGTGGATGAACGCCACGGCGATCGCCAAGACCCTGGAAACCGGCGAAGTCCATTACTGGAGCCGCTCGCGGCAGGAATTGTGGCACAAAGGGGCCACCTCGGGTTGCACCCAAAAACTGCAACGGTTGTGGGTGGATTGCGATGCCGATGTGTTGTTGTTGGCGATTGAGCAGCGGGGGGGAGCCGCCTGCCACACCGGCGCCCGCAGTTGTTTTTACCGGGAAATTGACTGGCGATCGGTCACGCCCCCGGCTCCCTAACCCCACCCTCAAGGAATACTGTCCGGGGGGTCTGTCGCCAGATCGGCCTCGTCATCGAGGGCATCCGCCACCAGTTGTTTCTGGGAGACCACGACAAAATAAATAGCGGCAAGCCCCAAGAAAGCGACCATGCCCCCCACCGCCAGCCGATAGGTGGACTCGACAAAAGTGGACACCAGAGCCAAGGTCGCCAACGCCGTACCGCCAAAGGCCCCCGCCAGCCCCCACGGACTGCGATAGGGCCGGGGCAAATTGGGGCGCGATCGCCGCAGTTGGATGTAGCTCGCCATTACCAAAATGTAGGTCACTACCGCGCACACCACCGACATGACAATCAAGGCAAGGCCAGCATCGGTGGTATCGCCCCCCACCAAATCGATCGCTTCCGTGATGCCCAAGGCCAGAATGCCGCAGGCGATCGCCGCCCGGGCCGGCACCCGCTGGGCGTTGGTCACGGACAGAGCTGGGGGCAAATAGCCGGCCCGCGACAGGGCAAAACACACCCGGCTGTAGGCATAGATGCAAGCGGGATACCCCGTAAAGCCGGCGAGGATTCCCCCCAGCCCAGCCACCTGCCGCCAAAATCCGGTTTCGCCAAACACAATGTTCAAACCGTCGTCAAAGGGTTGGGTGGATTGGGCCAAAGCAGCAGCTCCCCGCAACAGTTGCCCCTCTTCGGTGATGACCTCCACCGGAATCGCCGTGTTCAAAATCAACACAAATACGGCCAGTCCGAAGAGCGTCCCCATCGCCGCCACCATCGACTGCGGCAAATCCCGCACCGGGTCTTTGGCTTCTTCTGCCGCCAGGGGCATTGCTTCCAGGGCCAGAAAAAACCAAATGGCGTAGGGCATGGCCGCCAATATCCCCCGCTTCCCTCCGGGCAAGGTGCTCGAAGCGTCGGTAATTTCCGTCAAGGGCGGTACGGTCAACCATAGGCTGGTATCGACCTTACCGCTGAGCAAAATCCCCAGACACAAAACCCCCAGCATGATCACCGCGACCCAAGCGATCCAAAGATTCACCCGGATTGCCAACTCTGGAAACCGTACTGTCAAAGCCGTGAAGCCCCCCGTAAACACCACCCAAAACAACGGTTGGGGCAACCACGCCACATACCCCTGCACCAGGTCGCCGATGTAGTAAACCCCGACCCCCATAATCAAGATGTATTCCGCCAGCTCCGCCATACCGCAGAGGTATCCCCCCAACGGTCCAAAGGCACTGCGGGTAAACGCATAAAATCCCCCGGCATGGGGCAAGGCAGCCGTGAGCTCGGCGGTGCAAAACGTCAGGCACCAATACATTGTGGCCACCAGGGCCGTGGCGATCGCCAGTCCCCAAAAGCCCCCCTGGGCCAAGCCTTCGTTCCAACCGGAATAAATCCCGTCGATCACAATGCCCACACCAATTCCCCACAGGGCCCAAAAACCGATGCCCCGTTTGAGTTGTCGCCGTTCCAGGTAATCGCTGTCGACGTTGCCGTAACGGGCAACTTTGAGCTTGCGTTCTGCCATAATGTCTTGCGATGGAGGCCCTCACCCACATATTTTATTGCTGTTGCCTGCGAAAAGCCCATGAACCGTAGCCGTCGATACTTCTTGTTGGGTCTAGGGATATGCTCGGGAGCGGCGGTAGCCGGTGGTCTCCGGCGGTGGCAAGAAGGGGCAGCCCCGACCCCCGCGATCGCCCCGGCCGAAGCGGTGCCCGAACAAGTGGCCGTGCGGCCCCCCCGCAATCCCCGGCCGGCCCCCCAGGGATTGTTTGCGCCGGTACGGGGGAATGTCCGCATCGCTGTGATCAGCGATCTCAACAGTCAGTATGGTTCTACCCACTACGAACCCCAGGTGCTGAAGGCCGTGGAATTTTTGCCCCAGTGGGAGCCGGATTTGGTGCTCTGCAGCGGCGATATGGTGGCGGGGCAATGGCCCTCTTTGACCAAGGCCCAAATTCAGGCGATGTGGGATGCGTTCGATCGCCACATTGGGGCCCCCATCCGCCAAGCCAAACTCCCCTACGGCTTTACCCTGGGGAACCATGACGCTTCCGGTGCCCGCTCGGTACGCAACCAATTTTTGTTTCAGCAGGAAAGGGACATGGCGGCGGCCTACTGGAACGACCCCAGCCATCCCACCGGCATCCAGTTTGTCGATCGCGGTCGATTTCCGTTTTATTACACGTTTGAGCAAAACAACGTTTTTTATCTGGTGTGGGATGCCTCTTCCAACCGCATTCCCCCCGAACAATTGCAATGGGCGGAACGGACACTGTTGGGGCAACGGGCCCAAAAAGCCAAACTGCGCATCGTGATTGGCCATTTGCCGCTGTATGCGGTGGCGGTAGGTCGGGCGGAATTGGGGGAAATTGTCAGCAACGGCGACGACGTGCGCAAGATGCTGGAACGCTGCAAAGTACACACGTACATCAGCGGTCACCACCACTCTTACTACCCGGCCCGCAAAGGTCAGCTAGAATTGCTGCACACGGGCGCTTTGGGGAGTGGCCCCCGCCCCCTCCTCGATAGCCGCCTGCCGGTCACCAATACCCTCACCATTGTGGATGTGGATGTGGCTAAGGCCCAAACCATCTACACCACCTACAACATGCGCACCCTCCAAACCATTGACATCAAAACCCTGCCCCGCTTGATTGTGGGCCCCAACGGTTACGTGGTTCGCCGCGACCTCCGGGAAGCCGACCTTACGCCAGCGGAACGCAATCGCCGTTTTGATACCGGTGGCTACTGAACCCTATCGCAAACACCACAGTACTTAAGATAAAGTCCCCTTCACAGGAGGGGGGCCGGCGTCCACTGACGGGGTGGCAAGCACTTCTTGAGCCGAGAGAACTACCCCTAGCCCCTCCAAAGGAGGGGAATGATGAAGTTGTGCGACGGCAGACAAGCTTGACTTCTTACAGACAACCTCTGTTCCGTCTCCACCAACACAGTGTTCGACGGCTGACGCTAACTTTAGGCAAAACGCCGAGACAAAAACATTTGTTCAAAATATAGCCATTTTAATTAACTTTGAGAGGCTTGGCCTCCCCCCCCCCCCCCCCCCCCCCCCCCCCGCCCGGGGGGCGGGCAAACCCGACACGCGGCTCAACGCTATCCCCCACAA